>CAYGRH010000110.1:0-9270 GCA_964352165.1 uncultured Hyphomicrobiaceae bacterium
CAGCCATGAAGTGCACGCCGGCCTGTACGATCACGTCGGCCTGCGTGCGTGCGGCTTCCTTTGCAAGCTGCAGGCTGTCGCCCTGGAAATCGCCCACGCAGTGAAAGATCTCTGGCGTCATGTAGTTGTGCGCCAGGACGACCGCGTTGCGTGTCTTCTTGAGATCGTTGATGGCCTTGATGAGGGGCGCGTAGTGCGGCCATTCCATCGGCGTGATGACGGTCTTCACGCGCTCGTACATCGGCGCCATTTCGGCGGCGATTTCGGGCGTGTAGGTCAGGTCAGGGCGCGGCAGAGGCTGCCATTCGCGCTTAGCTGTTGCAGCAGTGGCAGAAACGTTGAGCTGCGTGGTCGTCATGATCACGTCCTCCTTCAAAGCCACCGCATGATCAAAGCGGTGGATCCCGGTTTCCAGCGTTCCTCAGGTGGGTGCTGAGACCGGCTTGTGATGAGCAGGCTGCTCTTGCGGAGAGCCTGCAGACGTTCCCGCGAGTGTGCCGGAACGGTTTTCGTGACGTCGGATCGAGCTCGTCGCACTTTCGGCTTGCTAGATATGCTCGAGTGGAGTATAACTAGGTCCTGAGAAAAGCCGGCCAAGGCCGACGGTTCATTTTTTAAGTCTGCCGGAGATGTTATGCTCTGGCAGAGCACTTTGTTTGCTGAGATAATATAAACGTTCGCAGTGGACAATTCCAGGGTTTGTCAAAAAACTTTAACCAAAGGCCCGCTCTGATCTTGTAAATTCTTATTTCTTTCAATGCGTTACGGGTTCCTCTTGCTACGGAGTGGAGGCTGTTCCGTTCGGCATTTTCGCTTCTGGTGGGCTGCTGGCGGCCACCGCGGCGGCACATTTGGCCATGTTGCCGCGATGTTTATGTTTTGTGAGCGCTCGATGCAGTTGGATGGCCTACGCCTACTCAGGCACGGCCCGGTTTGACGCGCACACCTGGGGCTGGACGTTCAAGCACAACTTCGCGGCGGAAGCGGAACAGCTTTGCCGGCCTGCCGCCCGTACGCGTTTTCATTTCGCCTGTTGGCTCGACGAGGCCGGCACTTTCCACCAAGCGACGGAAATTCTGCTTATGCAGATGGGGGCCGAGAATCGCTTCAACCGTTTTTTGCAGTTCAAACAGCGTGAACTCATCCGGCATCAATTCAAAGATGACCGGGCGGTATTTGATTTTGGCGCGTATGCGTCCGATTGCGGTCGCAAGTATGCGGCGATGATCGTAGCGCAGTGCGGGACCTAACCTGCGGGCAACGTCCTCGTTGATGCGCGCCTGCTCTGGCCTGTCGCGCATTGCTTCCAGTACGAGGCCTGCTTCGAAGAGCAATTCGTAGCGCTCTAGAACTTTTTCCTCGTCCCAGGTTCCACCATCGAAACCAAAGCAGATGCTGATGCGCTGCGTGCGGTCGGCGGGCCGGGATGGCGACGTTCTGATCGATTGCATTTCCGCCCAGCGGCGCAGTGCAGGCTCGATTACGGTGTCGAGTATTTCGGGACGGCCCTTGCGCCAGTCTTCCCATGGGAAAAACTGATACCAGCTTCGCCAACTGCCCGATTGCAGTTCGGCGTTGTTTGAAGCCTGCGTCAACGCCAGATAGCCGATAGAGACCATGTGGGGGCCAATGTCGGCTGGTTGCGCATGGCGGCCGCGGTCGCCAAACGTGTAGAGCTGCTCGACGTAGCCCAATTCCAGGCCGGTCTGTTCGGCAACCCAACTGCGCAGACCCATATCCAGGGTCCGGTGATCGAGTGGCGAAAACGGACCGAACGGCAGGCCTTCCCTCGCGCCTGCACCGTCGAGCGAGTCGCGAACGACCAGCACGACAGGTTCGTCGTTTGCCACTGCTATAATTGCTGCGTTCAGTCCAATTTCCACAGCCGGGGCTTCTAGCCGCGGCATCGCCCTCGCTGTGAGGAATTCGGTGGATGTCATCGGCATGATTGATCGCCTCAGCTATTTTCCCGTCGTGGTGTGGTGCAAGGGTATCAATGTTCCCTTGCATCATTTGGTCAGCTAGAGGCGGATAATGGCGAATTTCGGAACAGCAGATATGCTCGGAAATCGAGATAAGTCTCTGATCGTGCCGCCGTTCTAGTTTTTTGCCGACGAAATCCGTGCGTCGAAAACGGCGCTAATCTGGCCAAAGGCCGTCAAGAAAGTGCTCTAAAACGCCCTAAAAATAGTGCTTGTGCGTGTGCGGATGGCCACGGAGAGATTTTCTCAAGGCGGGTTGCTGTTGTTGCGTCGAGGCCCTCTGGCGAGCCGAAAAATTGCAGCGCTTCGTTTTGTGAAAAACCTGCCAAAACGGTTGCTTCAAAATAAGCCGCGATGCGGTCGGCGGCCTTAATTTCGCTAATCACCGATTCGGGTAGAACGCCTGGCAGCTCGAAACGAAGATGAATTGCTTCCAAAAGGCGCAACTCGAACAGCTTATAGTCGAGGCCAACGGCTGCCTTGAACGGGCTTATGAGATCGCCAACGACATATTCGGCGGCGTCATGCAGAAGGCATGCGAGTTGCCAGCGCGTGTCCCAGTCCGGATTGCGGCTTGAAGCGATGTCTTCAACGATCAAGACATGCTGGGCGACGGAGAGTGCGTGATCGCCGACGGTTTGGCCATTCCACCGGGCAACGCGGGCCAGTCCATGAGCAATGTCCTCGCTTTCGATATCGGAGGGCGATGGGTTCAACAGATCGAGCCGGCGGCCCGATAACATGCGCTGCCATGCTCGCGGTTTGGAGGCGGGCGGTTCGGCTGTGTCGATCGGCTTTTGCTGGCTGGTTTCGTTTGAAGTCATCAGGCTTCGTCCGTCGTCGGGTTCCAGCGTTCTGCCATCGCGCCAACCGGCAAACGGCAGTCGGTTTCAGATTTTCAGTTTGGCACCACAAAAGCGCGCTGAAGTTCAGTGCAAGGGGCGTGGCGGGGGCAACCGATGAGGTGGTCGTTGACCATGCCCGTCGATTGCATGAAGGCATATAGCGTGGTTGGGCCGACGAAGCGAAACCCTTCGCGTTTGAGCGTTTTGGACAGCAGGTCTGATTGCGCGGTTTTGGCGGGGACGGACGAAAACGTGGGATGCGCGTTCGTGGCGGGGCCATCCGCCAGCAGGCTCCACAAAAATCCGGCGAACTCCTGTTTATCGGCGATGGCGAGATAGGCGCGAGCGTTCGATATGGATGCTTCGATCTTTGCGCGGTTGCGCACGATGCCGGTGTCAGACATCAGCCGTTCCACATCCCGGCCAGTGAAACGGGCCATGGCTTCAGGATCGAAGCCTGCAAACGCTTCCCGGAAAGCTGGGCGCTTTTTCAGGATCGTCAGCCAGGATAGTCCTGCCTGAAAGCCTTCGAGGATCAGCTTTTCAAACAGCGCCTGCGAATTTCCCTGCGGGACGCCCCACTCTTCATCGTGGTAACGCGCGTATTCGGGATCATCGATGCCCGGCCATGGGCAGCGGTCAATTTTTACGGGTTTGGAGTTCTGGCTGGCCATCAGGATTGTGCTGGTCCCGAACCTGCGTTGGTTGCAGGATCGGAGGGTGGGGCGCGCAGCTTGAACATCGCCCAGGGCGGGATCTCGATGCGGATCGGCGTTTGACCTGCTTGAACGGGATCGTTTTTGGCTAAGGCCTCTGCCGCTCGATCGATGCGGATAAGGGCCAGGCCCGAATTTCCATCGACCGAACCCAGCTTGCCGATGACCGCCGTGCCAGCCGTGATGTCGCTGCCGGTTTCAGGCAATGCACTGTCGGCCTTCACCTGTACGATGCGTTTGCGCGCCGTTCCCCGGTGCTGCATGCGCGAGACGACTTCCTGGCCAACGAAACAGCCCTTCTTGAAGGATACGCCGCCGAGCTGGTCGTATAGAGCCTCGTGGACGAAGGTGTCGCCCAGTTCGAAGTCTGCACCCGCCTCGGGGACGCCAAGTGCAATGCGGTGGGCGGCATATTCCGGCTCCGTTGCCACGTCGAAGCCGAGTTCGTTGGGCAGCCAGTCCGAGGTCAGCGTTACCAGCATGCGCGAGCCGAGCCCTGGGAGACGCGGATCGGCATAGACGATGGCCCCTGAGCTTGCGGCAGGAACGGGTACGTCGGCGCCCCAGGCCGCCGCGACGGTGTATTGCGAGGATACGTCCTCGATGGCGGCGTCAGCGCGCAGTTTGTAAAGTGTCAGGCGTTTGGCGAGATCCGGTGCTGCATGTCGCGCCGTGTCCAGGAGCAGGCCGTTTTCTGTTTTCACCACGAAGAAGTCGAACAGGATCTTGCCTTGCGGAGATAACAGTCCCGCATGCAGCGCGCCGGGGTCTGGCAGCCGGTCCATGTCGTTGGTGATCAGGCCCTGCAGCAGTTTGTCTGCGTCTGCGCCGGTCACCGAGATGACCCCGCGATTGGGAAGGAGGGCTAATTTTCCGTTGGTCATGGCTGGTCTCACGGTTGCAAGATCTTGATCGAGTACGTATGCGGGTCTTCAACGGCCTGCAAGGCTCGTGTTCCGTCTCAGACATTTGCCAACGCTTGCAGCAAGGCTTCGAGCAAATGCCCGAGACATGAGGAAAACGAGCAAATCGTTCGTTCTAGTGTAGCGAACCTAACGCTTGTCGCCAAAAGTCGCGGCACACGGGAGGCAACCGTTAGGTTCGCTGCACTAGCGGAGAAGCTTGCGCGTGGCCAAGTATCAAACTGCGCCGATTCCACCCGGGTTTCCGGTGGCTTGATCGACAGCAAACTTTTCTCAGGAGACCGGCAACATGGCACTAGCATTCGATGTCGTCTTGAAGGGCGGAACGGTCGTCAATCACGATGGCACGGGATCGCGCGATATCGCAATCAGGGATGGCCGGATCGCGGCCATCGGCCAACTTGGCGACTCGGCGGCCGAGAGCGTGGTGGATGCAACCGGACTGACGATCCTGCCGGGCGTGATCGACAGCCAGGTACACTTTCGCGAACCGGGGCTTGAACACAAGGAAGACCTTGAGACCGGCAGCCGCGGCGCTGTCATGGGCGGCGTGACGGCGGTGTTCGAGATGCCGAACACCAATCCTTTGACCACAAGTGCGGAAACGCTGGCCGACAAAGTTAGTCGCGCGCATCATCGCATGTTTTGCGACTTCGCGTTTTTCGTCGGGGGCACGCGCGAAAACATCGAGGACATTCCGGCGCTCGAAAAGCTGGAAGGCTCGGCGGGCATCAAGGTGTTCATGGGCTCGTCGACGGGCAACCTGCTGGTCGAGGATGATCCATCGCTCGATCAGATTATCGCCAAGCTGAGCCGGCGCGCTTCGTTTCATGCGGAAGATGAGCCTCGTCTTATTTCGCGCATGGGCGAGCGGGTCGCGGGAGATCCCTCGTCGCATCCGGTGTGGCGCGATGTCGAAGCGGCGCTGATGGCGACCAAACGGCTCGTCGGCATGGGCGAGAAGCACAAGCGGCGCATTCACGTGCTGCACATCTCGACGGCTGACGAGATGGTTTATCTTCGCGATCACAAAGGCTGGGCTAGTGTTGAGACAACGCCGCATCATCTCACGCTCGAAGCACCCGATTGCTATGAGCGGCTTGGAACGTATGCGCAGATGAACCCGCCGGTGCGCGATGGGCGGCATCGGGCGGGGATCTGGGCCGGCATCGCGGATGGCACGGTGGATGTGTTGGGATCAGACCATGCGCCGCATACTCGCGAGGAAAAGGACCACGCCTATCCAGCTTCGCATTCCGGCATGACGGGTGTGCAGACGCTGGTGCCGATCATGCTCGACCATGTCAACGCGGGGCGGCTGACGCTTGAGAGGTTCGTTGATTTGACGAGCCACGGTCCTCAACGATTGTTCGGCATCAGGGGCAAAGGGCGCATCGCTGTGGGATATGATGCGGATCTGACAATCGTCGATATGAAGCGAACAGAAACCATCACAAATGGCTGGATCGAAAGCCGGTGCGGATGGACGCCTTACGACGGCAAGTCCGTGACGGGCTGGCCGGTTGGCACATATGTGCGAGGAAAGCGCGTGATGTGGGAAGGCGAGCTGGCGGACAAAGCCAACGGAGAGACGGTCGGCTTTTACGAAGGGGTTTGAGGTCAAATCCTCAGATGGTGAAAATGAAGACGGCGCGGTTGATACCGCGCCGTCTTCTTGCGTTTGATTTCTTCGTCGCGCGTCAGGTCAGCCCTGCTTAGCCCTGCGATCCGCTCGATGCGCTGGCGACAACGCTCTTGGGGAGGCTCTTGAGCACGCGAACTGTCGTCCCGACGCCGGCCATCTTCGCCAGGTGCGTGACGTGTGCGTTCATCATGCGGAAGCAACCTGAAGAGGCGGCCTGTCCAATGGACTTGACGTTGTTGGTCCCGTGGATGCGATAGAGCGAGCTGCCGAGATAAAGCGCCTTGGCGCCGAGCGGATTGTTGATGCCGCCCGTCATCTTGATCGGCAGGCCGGGTTTGCGCTTACGCATTTCCTTTGGCGGATGCCAATCCGGCCAGGACTTCTGAGCTGTGATCTTTTTCGTGCCGGTCCAGGAGAACCCGGTTTTGCCCACGGAGATGGGGTAGCTGTAGGCCTTGTTTCCCGCGAGCACGTAGTAGAGCCGGCGGCCGGCGGTATCGATCACGATTGAGCCGTTTGAATAGTTGCCTTTGAAGGAGACAACAGAAGGCGCTTTCGGCGCGATGTTGGGGCGCGGACCGCCGGCCAAGAGCGCTGGGCTCTTTTTTGATTGCTTCGGTTGGGCCTGGGGCTCCTGCTGCTGGGAGGGCTGGTTCCAGTTCCATCCAGAAAAGGCGGGCTGGTTCGTCTTCTTGCCCTTCTTGCGAGGCTTTTCGTAATCGTAGGACCACTGGTTCCCAAGGGTGCTGAAGTCTGCGGCCGCCGGGGTGGCAATAGCGACGCAAATCGCTGCTGCTAGTACGCTTCTGAACATAGTATTTGATTCCCGTGATTTGACCGGCCTGCAACGAGGCCCGGGACCCTGTTGGTTGCAGGGCTTGCGGGCGGGTTAGCGCGTGTTGGACGGGTGCGGCGAACCACGTTTACGTTTATGGTTAATAAATTGGCGTGACGCATTGGCGCAGCTTAGGAATTTCCTGCTCAAGCCAATCGGGAATTGCCGGTTGTTCAGTTGAACTTAACGAAGGCGTGCCAGGTGCCGTCCGCCCCGATCACGAGCCGATACCAGGACCATTTGCCCGAGGCGACTATCTGTTTTGCCTCTGCAGCCGGAACGATCCGGTAGAGGTCGACGAGATCGGTCGGGCTGAGCGATTTCAACTGTTTTTCCGCGAGGTAGGGCCAGACGAAGACGTCATTGTTTTCGAGGTCGGGGCCAACGGGCAGAACCGCGGGCGGGGTGGAGAGGATGTCGCCCAGGTGAGCGAGGATTTCGGTGCCGTTGCCGTCTGTCGAGACCTCGCGGAAGTGTTCGATGGCGTCGGTGTCGCGGTCGATGCCGAGGTCGGGGCGAAGTTCGTTCCATTCCAATGCATGGCGTAGTTCGTTGATATCGCCGCTATTGACGGCTGACAAAATCAGATCGCGCATTTCCCGGACCGGAAGTGGAAGATCCTCCAGCCGCAGCGGGATGGGTTGCGATTGGCCTACTGTTTTTGCGTTTTTGGCCTCGGCTGTTGGAGTGGTTTTTTCAGTGGCCAACGCGGTGCCAGTTCCACTCGTGACATGGACAACGATGCCTAGCGCCGTTACCACTAGCCAACAAATGAGGCAGACGGCGGATCGTTTTTTGTTGGGTCTGAACTGGACGCTGCTGCTCGATACGCTGACGGGGGGAGCGGGGGCTTGAAATCTGGAAAGGTGCGTAAATCGTGCGCTGATCGAAATATTGGTGGGCATGTTTGGCATGACGTATCGCGCCCCTGTTCGCGTTATCGTTGGCGTGCCTGTTCAAGTCCGTGCGCTCTTGACGTAACGGGCGGCCGGACATGCTGAGCTTCATTCCCAATCCGCTGATTATTCCGGTTGGACTTGTGATCGGAGTGCTTGTGGCGGCTCCGGTTGGTCCGGTCAATATCATTTGCATTCAGCGTTCTATCGCGCTGGGCATGTGGGCAGGTGTGGCCGCGGGGCTGGGTGCGGTTCTGGGCGATGGGCTGATCGCGCTGTTTGCCGGGCTTGGTGTTGGCGCGATATCCGGGCTGATCGACAGCTACCGCGCCGTCATCCAGATCGTTGGCGGTATCGTGCTGCTGATCTTCGGCTGGAAGCTTTATCTGGCAGAGCCCCAGTTCGTACCGCCTGCGGAAATTCGCGGGGGAGCGAAAAGCGTAATCGATTACGCCTGGGACATTCCCAAGACGTTTTTCCTGACCATCACGAACCCCGGTGCGGTGCTCGGGCTGTTTGCGATTTTCGGTGGCATCTCGACGTTTGTTAACGTCGATGGTCCGGGCGATGCGATGTTGATGGTGGCATCCATCATGTTGGGATCTTTGTGCTGGTGGGTCGGGTTGTCGTTCTTTGTCGCGCGCATCCGGCACAGGCTTTCTGCGCAAAACCTGCAACAGATCAATCGTGTCGCGGGGTTGCTGCTGGTGGTGTTCGGCGTGGTGCTGATCGGGGAAATCGGACTTGAAGGACTTGGCTTGAAACTCTGAGTGAGCGCCGTGCTGAGGGCCAAGCGATGGCGGACGTTATTGCCGCGTGTTGTGGCGGGAGAATTCACCGAGCTGGACCCGGCGCTCCAGTCCCTGGGCCATGTTGGCCACGGCCTCTTCGCCGAAGCGATCGACGAGATCCGCCATTGCCGTGAAGATGGCAGCATAAGCCATCAACTCAGGCGGAACGCCTGTTTCCTCGCCTTCATCCCATGCAGCCAAGATCAGTGAGAGCGCGCGCGATGAATCATCGTCCGGGCCAATCGCGGGGCCGATCGCGTCGTCGGGAAATCTGTCATTCATCGTTGCGTTTCCTCTTCCCGCGATCCCATTTCTTGGAGGTTGGGACTTGCAGAGGTGTAGCGCCGCCATGATCGAAGGCGATGCCTTTCCATTGGTCTTCGTCAGGCGGCTTCGGCTGGTCTGGAATGCATCCCGCTTTGCAATCCTGCTTCCGGAGCTTGATGCCCTTCGCCGAATCTTCGGTGATCCTGTATCCCGCTTGCGCACTTCAGAGATCTGCGACCCGCGCAGGCTCACCTGATGAACATTTATCAGAGGTTTTGCGTATAGGTCGCGGCAGCAACAATTCATTGTAAACCGCCTGTTCAACTGGGCTGGTGGGAGTGTGGTGAACAATTGGTATCTTCGTGTGCGC
>CAYGRH010000111.1:0-9226 GCA_964352165.1 uncultured Hyphomicrobiaceae bacterium
AGATAATGCACGGGGCATTCTTCTTGGCCTGCTCGAACATGTCGCGCACACGACTGGCACCCACGCCGACGAACATTTCGACGAAGTCGGAGCCAGAAATCGTGAAGAAGGGGACGTTGGCCTCACCCGCCACAGCGCGAGCGATCAGCGTCTTACCCGTACCCGGCGGACCCACCAGCAGGGCACCACGCGGGATACGTCCGCCCAGCCGCTGGAACTTCTGCGGATCGCGCAGGAATTCAACGATCTCCTGCAGGTCCGACTTTGCTTCATCCACACCGGCCACGTCTTCGAAAGTCACGCGCCCATGCCGCTCGGTCAGAAGCTTCGCCCGGCTCTTGCCAAAGCCCATGGCGCGGCCGGAGCCCGACTGCATCTGACGCATGAAGAAGATCCACACCGCGATCAACAGCAGCATAGGGAACCAGTTCAACAGCACGCTCAGAATCGACGGTACGTCTTCGTCGCGTGGAGCAGCCTTGAAGCGCACGTTCTTGTCGCGCAGGCGCTGCACCAGTCCCGGATCGTCCGGCGCAAAGGTCGTGAACTGCACGCCGCCGTCGGTCATGACACCGCTTATGCGGCTGCCCGACAAAGTGGCTTCGTTCACGTTCCCTGCGTCTACGGCATTGAGGAATTCCGAATAGGAAATCTCATTGCCGCGGCGCGGTTCCGCGGGGTTGTTGAAGAGGTTGAACAACGCGGCGAGCAACACAAGGATTGCCACCCAGATCGCCAACTTCTGAAAATTTGAATTCATCTTTTGTCCCATCAAGCCGGACCGGCATGAGATAACCAGCCCGTGGAAGCGAACGCGAAGTTGCACGAAGGCCCCGCGTTCCTATCTCACCTGCGTTAACATAGGATCGCACCAGACCTTTGCCAAGCGAACCCATCAAACTCTTCAAGAAACATCACCAGTTACCGCCAGTCTCAAATCGGCACGAAAAAGGGTGACCTGGGCGAAAACTGTGCCATGCACGCGACATCATCGCCAATCGCACACGTTCAGCCTAGCTTAACACCCTGTCTCACAACGCCCTTTGCAAGTCCGGGTCCAAGATATTAAGCCGCTCCTGACCATATATTACGCGCAGCCGCCCTGATTGGCTTACTCGGCGGCAAAGTTGACAAATCGGGCCGCAAAGTTGGCCCCTGCGGCAGGTAGCGCCGATTTCCATGCCATTCGGGCAGCACCGACCTCAACGCAGCGAAATCCGTCACCGGCCTCAAGAATTGCCGAAAGAAACGGCACATCGACGATGTCGCCTTTGACACGCAAAGCGGGCATCGTTGCCATCGGGCCTGCCGGCAAGCCCAACTTCCCAAGTTCGGGCAAATCCCGTTTCAGGCGCGCCCAGCCATCCGCCCCCAATGCCCCAACCCTGACAGGCCAAGGGGCCTCGACCTCAGCCACCAGCAAAAACCGGCCGCCGTCCCACTCCACCGCAGCGCCAGGACGCAATTCGACCTCAGGCAACCCGTCCCGGCCGAATTCCCGGAAAATTCGCAGACTCCCGCCGCCCTCGCTCGAGACTTCCAATCTGCAGCCGCCCAGCGTCCGGCCGGAAATGCACCCGCCCTCAAGCACAGTAGAGCTGACATTGTCCGCAAGTTCCTCGATCTGCGACAGCCCCGCTGGCCGTGCCAGCCCGCCGAATGCACGCAGCATCGTCTCCAGCACTCTGACCAGCGCATGCCGGGACGCGCCACCTGGCAGCTCGCTCAGCGGCACTTCACCAAACAACCCATCATGCCAGGCAACACACTGCGCCACGAACTGACGATTGGCCTGCGCGAGCAATGATCGCGCATCGCCAAGCCTGCGCGCGCTAAGTGCAATGCTTTCCGCAGAAATTCCAAGTTCACTCAGCGCCGACATGGCGTTGCGGATGCGCACACGCTCAAAGCGATCATCGGCATTACTGGGATCGTCAATCCATTCGGCACCGCGCTCACGCAGACCGGACAATAATCTGTCCTTGCTGATCTCAAGAAACGGACGATGAACCTCGCCCCGCAGTGGTCTGCCGCTCCTCGGCGCGACCTCAATCCGCTGGCGCGCCCGCATCCCTGACAAGCCGTCAATGCCGCTGCCGCGCCCCAGCCGCATTAAAACCGTCTCGGCCTGATCATTAAGGTGATGCGCCATAACCAGCAGGCGGGAAACTTCAAATGGAGGCGCGGAACCGTCGACACCCACCAGACCAACCCGCGAAGTTTCCTCGTTATCGATAGCTTCCAGGATCAAGCGGTGCCGCAAAGCCCGCGCCCATTCCTGGATGCCGCTCACTGGTGCAGCCTCTCCCGCATTTCCACGGTCGGTCAACTTCCAGCACGGAAGGCCCAACCGGACAGATTGCCTCGCCACAAACTGAGCTTCCTGTTCGGCTTCAGGCCGCAGGCCATGATCGACGGTCACCACCACGATAGGCGCGGCAGCGCCAAAGTGATCAGTCTCCGCCATCGACTGGGGTTTTTCGGCAATGCGAGGAGTAGAGGCCCACTCCGCAATGAGATGCAGGAGGGCCATCGAATCAGCCCCGCCCGACACGCACAGCGCCAGACGCCGGCCTTTTAGCGGCTCGAACAAGTGATCGCGTTCGTCAGGTGAAATCGGCGTGGCAGCATCAACCTCCGCCATGCCGCATCCCTTTGCTCAACAGCCCGCGCGGGCGCGCTCGGAGGCAGCCCGGTTTTTCACATGCGCCGGGGCATCAGGGAACCGCGCTGTCAGCTCCGACAGCGAAGAACAAGCCGCATCGCGCTGGCCCAGTTTTTCCAGCGACATCGCGAGCTTCAACAGGCTATCTGACGCCTTCGATCCATTCTGGTAGGTCTTGTAGCCCTTGAGGAACGCCTCCGCCGCAGTCTTATACTGACCCCGCACATAGAAGGATTCGCCTAGCCAGTACTGCGCGTTGCCCGCCAACTCATCCTGCGGATAGCGCTGCAAAAACTCACCGAACGACGTTTCAGCCGCCCCGTAGTCCTGCTGCAGCAGATAGCCATAGGCCGTTTCATACAGGATCTTCGGATCGCCGCCACCGGGGGTAGCCGCTGCCACCTGCTGCGAATTCTGCCAATCGTTATTCGCGATAAATCCACCGATGGCATCACCGCCACCACTCTGGCTGGGAGTAATCGTCGTAGATCCGAACCCCCCGATTGCCGGAGCAGGTGCCGGACCAGCCGCATAACCGCTGGCTGGAGCATTATACTGAGGTGCCCCGCCTGCATCGCCGCGCGGGCCACCGCCACCCGACATGCTGCGCACTTCCCGCGAAAGCTGTTCGATCTGAGCGGTCATGGCGCGGATCTGCGTTTCCACTCCGTCCAGCCGGGCACTATCGGCCCCGCCGCCATAAGACGCGCCGCCGGCAAATCCGCCATTTGGGGCTGGCAGAGCAGTGGCGCCACCTCTGCCCATCGATTCAAGCGTCCCGATCACAACCTGCATATCCACAAGTTGCTCTTCAAGTTGCTGAACGCGCGACTTCAACGCAGCCGTTTCCCCACCCGCCGCTCCTTGCGAAAGCGCAGGCCCGGCGAGCCAGACAAAGCAGGCGCCGACCAACATACCCGACACGACGACAGCACGAAGAAAGCCTCGAAATCCGGCCAGATCGCCGATTGCGCTCTGGGTCACGAAGTTTGCGGCCAAACGATTTTTCATGAACTTGAGTATCCCCGACAGACGAAGCATTTCGACCGGATTTGAACGACAGGTTGCAGATTACGGCGCGGCCTGCAACCCACCGCGCCGGTCACGGCTCAAGAGATACCAATGAGGGTATACCCGCAGGTGTCACTGACCAACCCGGCCCGCATTGACCAATCACCAGGCGCGCGGTGAATCGGGCAAAGCCCGATCATCCTGGCGGGGACGCGAGGGACGCCAATCCGAACCCATCGGCTGGCCATTTACAATGACGAGCACAGCCCGCCTGTTCTGCGTAGAGCAAGCAGAGGTTCCGCAAGGCGACACAGGTTCCTTGCGCCCGAGCGCTGCGACCGAGATCCGCTCGGCTCCAACACCTTCCTCAATGAGCCGCAGGCGTACAGCCTGCGCCCGCAAGGCGGAAATTTCTTCATTGAACTTCGGACTGCCCTGTTCGTCGGCATGTCCGGCAACGACGGTATTCAGGTTCGGCCGCTCGATCAGCCATTTCGCCTGTCCGCTCAACACGCCGCGCGCCCGCGCACCAAGAGCAGTGCTGCTGGCGGAAAAAAACACTCGGTCGCCGACGTCGAGACGCAACCGTTCGGTCAGAAATTCGTCAACGGAATTTTGATATTGCGACGAAGCGGCAAAATCGCTCGAAACACTCATCTGGTTGCTGGTCGAGCCTGGGCTTCCGTCGCGATCCTCCGTGCCTACTCGAGCGCCAGAGCGCAAGCGCCCATCATCTTGAGCCCGCTGAACATCCCCGCCAAGCATCGACATACCGGCTTTGGGCAGCCCCGGCCCATTGCTCGCAGCAGCCTTCACCCGCCCAGCTGACACCCCCACTGCAGGTTCTGGAAGCGTCGCATAAAGCGCAGCGAGATAACGGCGCGCCTTGCTTGCTTCCTTGGTGCGCGAAAAGCGGGAAATCAGGTGTTCGAAAAAGATCTGAGCGTCCTGGTGGCGGCCGTCTTCGAATGCAGCCCGCCCACCCGACAAGAGTTCATCGACCGTCGCGTCATTGAGTTCGCGCATCGCTTCCGGATCGATTGCATCAGCCAATTGATCGGGCGGCACGGCTTCCGACAGAACCGGTGCAAGCGGGGGCAATGGCTTCGGCCCGAAGTCCTGCGCGCTTGCAATTGCGGACAACATGCCAAGTGAGCAAAACCCTATCGCCGCCGCCAAGACGAGCTGCGCAATGAGCAGTCTGCGGCCACTCTTGCCATTCCAGTCCGAAATTTTCCGCTCACGCATCATACAACCGAGTTCCAACCCGCAATTCAAAAACACTGGGGGCTCTTAGTGCCGGGAATTTACGGCAAAAGTAGGCTGAAAAACCCGCATATGCCCTTGCAGCATCCACTCACAGTCGAGTAATTCGGCCCTGCGAACAGTTCGTCATTGGGAACCCCCACCGAAACCATCGCATATCACCCGTCAATCGCTCCCGCCGCAAAAGCCAAACACGAAATAGGCCCACTCCGTTAGGAGCAGGCCCTTCGATTTGATTGGACGGCCGTTGGACAAATGAATTCCGGTGAAGCGCTCTCGCTTCGACCAAAAGCATGCCTTCGGCTCACGAATGCTTCGCCTGCACGCTAACCGGCAACCCGGCTGTTCAGGATGGTTTGAGCGCGGCGGTTCTGTGACCAGCACGAGATATCATCACAAACTGCAACCGGGCGTTCCTTGCCGTAAGAAATCGTCCGCAGCCGCGATGCATTCACACCGGTCCGGGCCAGGAAGTTTCTCACTGAAGTCGCACGACGCGCACCAAGCGCAATATTGTATTCACGCGTCCCGCGTTCGTCGGCATGGCCTTCGATCGTAATGGTGTACTGAGGATACTGGCTGAGCCAACGCGCCTGCTTCTGCAGCGTCTGCTGGGCCTCGGCCGTCAAATCGGAGCTGTCGGTCGTGAAATAGACGATATCGCCTACGTTCACGCTGAAATCCCTCTGCGTACCAGGCGTCACGGGACCGCCATTCGCCCCAGCGCCGCCCGGCCCGAGTTGGGCACTGTCCGGACCACCAGCTTGGTTCGCAGCACACGCCTGCAGCGCGCCCACAGCGATCACGAGCGCAACTGCGCGCATCAAGACGATCAACCTGTTATGGCTAGCCATGGAGTCCCTTTCGTAGGATCTCGCCAATGCCCGACAGGGCGGCCGCGGCGAGGAGGCCAATTCGATTCTTGACTGACATCATCAGTACAGTCACGGGGTAACGCGTTGATCGTACGAAATTGTGACCGATTTCCACTCATGCGTTAGTAGAGCTGAACCCTCACCCGCAAGTCATTTGACGAGACGGCTTGTGCAAAACCCCGCGCCACGATCCGATAGTGAAGCCTGAGTGGCCGAAGCGCACACTTGGCCAGTCTCAATCGCGGCCTCAATGATACACCACGTCATGGGTGTCATCACCTGCCTGAAGCGCTGCAATGAGCGCTTCAATGTCGCAGCGCAAAAAAAATCCGGCAGCCGTATTCCCGAACTACTTCTTCTTCACCAATGCCAAATTTGGAACCCCGAACCGGGAGCCCAACGGCCAAGCGATGAGCGCAAACCTCGCAGCCAAAGCGCGCGACCCACTCGGCATCCAGAACGCAGAAAGGGCCGAATTGGATTCGCAGAGCGAAGCCAATTCAGCCCTAGTCCTGTAACCTGCTTTCGCAGGAAACCGGTGCAATCGCTTAGCGAGCGACTTCAACCGTCGCTGGAACTTCAGCGCCGAGCTTCATCGGCGTGTGAGGAACTTCGCGACGGCATGCGCCCAAAGCGACAGCAGCGATAACAGCGGCAATAACGAGAGTGGATTTCATAATAATTCTCCTTGATTTAAGCCCTTGGCTCTTTTGCCAATCTTTAGCGTGCGACTTCGACGGAAACTGGAACATCAGCGCCGAGTTTCATCGGCGTGTGTGGAACTTCCCGACGGCATGCGCCAAGCGCTACAGCTGCAACAACAGCCGAAATCACGATCAGCCCCTTAACACCCTGCATGGTCTTCTCTCCTGATGCTTGATCGGCACTAGCCGAATATTGGGGTACCGGTGCAGCGCGTTACGATCAAGAACGCAGGCATGGTGTCCCATGTTTTCCCCCATTCTAGATGCGAAAATGCCACTCCGTGGTCATTGGTCCTCAGTGCCTTCCAGCCCGCACAACAAGACAACTGAAAGCATTGAGATTACGCGCCAAACTTCACTCCGGTACACCGGAGAGATGGCCATGATCTAACACCAGGATCGGTTAAATCCCGGTTAAGCGGTGGATCATTTCAGGATAGGGGACCAAGCCGGATCTGAGGCGTAAGACGGCGTCTGCACCTGCCTCTCGTTGTAGCCGGTAATGTCGACGGACATGATTCTCGGTCCGCCCGCCCCGCGATCCTCACGGAAGAACATCAGCACCCGGCCGTTAGGAGCCCAGGTCGGCCCCTCGTTGTGGAATCCCTCCGACAGGATTCGCTCACCCGACCCATCCGGCCTCATGACGCCGATGAGGAAGCGCCCCATGAGTTGCTTGGTAAAGGCGATGTAGTCACCGCGCGGCGACCAGACAGGTGTCGAATACCGCCCCGTGCCAAAACTGATCCGGCGAACACCTGATCCGTCGGCATTTGCCACATAAAGTTGCTGCGTCCCCTCTCGGTCGGATTCGAACACGATCCGGCTCGCATCCGGCGCATACGACGGCCCGGTATCGATAGCACCCGGCGCACTCGTGATCCGCCGCTGCTGACGGCTACGCAAATCCATTTCAAAGATGCTCGACCCGCCGCCTTCCTGCAGGCTCATGACGATCCGCTGCCCATCGGGCGAAAAGCGCGGCGCAAACGTCATTCCGGGGAAGTTCCCTACGACCTGCCGCTGACCGGTCTCGAGGTTCATGAGAAAGACCCGCGGTTGCCCTTCAGCGTAGCTCATGAACGTGATTTCTTGCGAATTCGGCGAGAACCGCGGCGTCAGGACGAGTTCATTGCCATTACTCAGCAGCCGAATGTTCTCGCCGTCCTGGTCCATGATGGCGAGCCGCTTGACCCGCTTTTGCTTCGGCCCTGTCTCGTCGACGAATACGACGCGCGTGTCGAAGTAACCCGACTCACCCGTCAGGCGTTCATACACTTGGTCAGCAATGATATGGCCTACCCGGCGCCAGTTCTCCCGGCCGGTCGAAAACCGCTGCCCCGCAAGCTGCTTGCCCGTTGCCACATCCCACAGGCGGAATTCAGCCTGCAGGCGACCGTCGCTGCCTTGCGTCACGCGGCCCACGACCAGCGCATCCGCCCTGATCGCCCGCCAATCAGGAAATCGCGGCGGCCGGTTGACGTCGCTGATGCGCTCCAGGAAGGAGGCCGGATTGAGCGCGTCGAAAAGGCCTGAACCCGCGAGGTCCTTTGCCACGACAGCCGAGATATCGGACGCCAACTGCGGGTCATCACCAACAAAAGCCGGTATAGCGATGGGAATTGGTGCAATCGTGCCCTGGCGCTGCGTCCCCTGAAGGCCACCTTCGTCTCCACCCTGCGCAAGAACAGGCGAACTCGCAATTCCACCGCATATGAGCACGGCGCACAACACCGCAGCAGTAAGCGTCTTCGTCACGAAATTGAGCATTATCGTCCGCATCGTCATCCCGTCTGTTCTGCCCGCCCCCGGTTCCAAAACCATAAGCAGACCGAATAAGACCCACTGTTGTGCTTGCATCAGGGCAGCTTGCTGATCTTTCAGCGATGGCTACCCGATCGGAAACCCGAATCACCAACCCGTTAGATCATGATTCATGACCCTATTCGGATCTTCCCGACAATTTGCCCGAGACTTTACACGTCGCTCCCGCCAAACACTTTGGCGACAAATGCGCTAGATTGCGTTTTCAGAAGACCGCCTTAACCGCAGATATCGCTATTCGGCCCGGTTCGTGGACGCCACGGCGAAATGTCTTCGACTACAGCATATGCCTCGGATCGAAATCCCAAGTGATGATGCGCCAGTTTTGATAACTGTCCGGCGGCAGATTGAAGGGTGCGGCACAAATTACCGCGCGCTTCGCGGCTTCGGCTGCGATCTGATAGACCGGATCTCCGCGCCCGCCAACGATCTCGGGGATCCCTTCGAGCCCCCCGTCCTGTTTGAGCCGCCATCTCAGCTTCACCACCGTCGTCTCGATGCCACCGCCGCCACCCGGCAACCGCCAGCAATCACGGATCTGCGCACTGATGCGCCCCTTCAGGAGATCCGCCTCCCGCGCGGTCAGCTCGTTTCCTCGGCCCTCGCGCTCGCCTGCCACCGGTCCGGTGTAATCGGTCGGCTTTGAAGGCTCATACTGCGAAGACTGCGGACTGCCGCGCTTTTCCGGCGTCTTGTCCAGAAGAGCGGCGATCCTATCGGCATCGAACTCGCGTTTTTTCTTCTCAGCCGCTTTGCGCTTGGCATCGGCAATCTTCTTTTTGCGTGCTTCTTCCTTGCGCTTTGCAGCCTCTCGCTTCTTGCGCTCGGCCTCCGCCTTCTTCTTTTTTTCCTGCTCGACCTTCTGGCGCTCGGCTTCAAGC
>CAYGRH010000112.1:0-9217 GCA_964352165.1 uncultured Hyphomicrobiaceae bacterium
CCGAACAAGACGTCCTCGCCAGCTTCGCCGAAGATGCGCTCGGGGCCGCCGCCGCCGAAGAAGCCATCGTTGCCGCTGCCGCCGTGTAGCTCGTCGTTGCCGCCCCCGCCATTCAAGGTGTCATTGCCAGCGTCGCCGAACAGTGTGTCGTCGCCGCCATCGCCGTTGAGGCGGTCGTTGCCGTCGCCGCCGTGGGCCGTATCGTTCCCGTCCTTTGCTGAGATGATGTCGTTGCCGGACGATCCCATCAGGATGTCATCGCCAGCGGTTCCTTCAACTGTCGTGCCCGATGCCGCTTCGGCCGTGATCGTGTTGCCGGAGTAGGTCAGGTTGGTCGAGCCGACGTCGTCGATCTGGGGAGCGGTGTTGTTTTCGACTGCGGTGTTTGTTGTGTGGTCGGAGCGGATCGACGGGGTTCCAGCGCCGCCTTCAGCAGCCGTCAGCGTGTTATTGGAGATCGTCGTGTCGTCGGTGTTGCTGACCCAGATCCCTTGGGCTGCGCCACTATCGATGATGTTGCCTTCGATGAGGATGTCGTGAGCGGAGGGTGGGAGAGTGCCGTCTGGTCCTGCAATGGCTCCCTGGATGAAGATGGCCTGGACATTTCCGCCGTCTGCTTGCGAAAGCGTATTGTTGGAAATCACGATGTCGTACATGTCCCCATAGGAACCGTCGTTCCATAGCTGGATCATGTCGGGATGGTCGCCTAATTCGAAAGCCGGATGGAAGTTTGTAAACGTGTTGCCGTCAGCGGTGACATGCCGGACGTTTGCCAGATTGAGGCCGTCACTGCGAATGTCCACGAAGGAGTTGCCTTGCACGTCTACGTGTTCGGAGCGGCCGACCGAAAGGGCTGTTTTGAGATCGTGAAAATCGTTGTCGGCAAGAACGATGTTGTCTGAATCAAGCACCAGAAGCCCTTGACCGTCGTTCGTGTGGTTGCCATCCGCGCTGCCACTGATTTGCGAATTGATGACTGTAATATTGTCAGACTTGTCGATGCGGAAAGCGGCCGACCAGTCGGGTTCGCCAGCTTCCAAAATGTGCTCGACCTTGATGCCGTCGATCGTCAGGAAGCTCGAATTCTTTACGAACAAAGTGTCGAACACTGCTGGTGACTGCGGGTCGAGGGAGCGCAAGGTGACGGCGGAGCTGAACTCGTAGCCGTCGAGGACGACATCGGCGTAATTGCCGGCCGCCAACTCAATAACGTCGCCCGGTGCGGCTGTGGCGAGAGCTGCGGAGAGTTCGGTGGCGTTCGTCACAATGGTCATTTTGAAACTCGCGATTTGAAATTGGTAAATGCGGAAAATTCCGAGGACGGCGAGGGAAAATGCTTGCGGGAATTCTTGATGCTTCGCGCCGACGTGGCTGTGCTGGAGCGATGCAATGTTGGTGCCTGATCTATCATGCGTCTAGCGAAAGTTGAGGAGGAATTGCCGTTAAGATTGGCGGCAGATGCCGCCCTGCCTGCCAAATTGCGGTCGCCGGTTGAAGGCTTGTAGGTTCAATTGACCCGCGAGGTGGACGGATGGCGATTTGCGTGTGGCGCTGCCAACGTCGGTTCCGTCGACAGGTGTTTTGTATGCAAGAGGCGGGAGCGATCCCTCGAGTTTTGTTAAAAGCCCAGCAAGCGACCATTCCTGCAAACTTGCCGCGCCCTGCACTATTGCGCTGACCGGTGCTTGTCGTACAAAAGTATAAGTTGCCCGCCGACGGGTGCTGCGGCTGAGCCGGTGATTGAGCCAATGTCGCTCACCACTCCTAGATGGCTTTGACTTCTTTCGACGTGTTCCAAGGGAAATCCCAGTGCAGAAAAACAAGATCATATCCGCCAGTGACGCGATCGCCCTGATCGGTAACAACGACGTCATTACAACGACTGGCTTCGTGCAAAGCTGCATTCCCGAGGCGCTGCATGCGGCGCTTGAAAAGCGCTACGTCGATACCGGCAGCCCGAAGGATCTGACGTTGATCATGTGCGCGGGGGCAGGCGACAGCAAGGGGCTCGGAACGGGCCGGCTGCACCATCCGGGGCTGTTGAAGCGGGTGATTGCCGCCAACCTGGGGCGCATGCCGAAGGTGGCGCAGGCGGCTGCCGACAATCTGATCCAAGGCTACAATCTGCCCCAGGGGATCATTGCGAAACTCTACCGGTCGTGCGCATCCGGGCAGCCGGGAATGTTCTCCAAGGTGGGGTTGCATACCTACGTCGATCCACGGCTGGATGGGGGGAAGGTCAACTCGGTGACAACCGAGGATATCGTGAAACTGGTCGAGTTCGATGGCGCGGAATGGCTTTTCTACAAGGCGACGCCGATCGATGTGGCGCTCATCCGGGCGACGAGTGCTGACCCTTCCGGCAACCTGACGATGGAAAAGGAATCCCTCACGCTGGACGTTCTGGCGCAAGCGATGGCAGCCCACAACAACGGCGGCATCGTGATCGCACAGGTGGAACGGATCGTGGAGCAGGGCTTTTTGAAGCCGAAAGATGTCCGGGTTCCCGGCGTGCTCGTCGACTGCGTCGTGGTCGCAGAGACGCCGGAACTGCACCGCATGAACTACGGCGTATTTTATGACCCCGCTTTGTCGGGGGAGATCCGTGTGCCGGTTGGCGGCATGGCGAAACTGCCACTGAACGAGCGCAAGATCATTGCGCGCCGTGCGGCGTTTGAATTGCCGCCGAACGGTGTGATCAACCTCGGAGTTGGCGCGCCTGATGGTGTGGCGGCGGTGGCCAGCGAGGAGGGTGTGACGCCTCACATCGTGATGACCACGGAGGCAGGCGCGGTCGGAGGCGTTCTGGCCAGCGGTTCGAGTTTCGGCGCATCAGTCAACGCGCACGCGATCATCGATCAAAACCAGATGTTTGATTTCTACCATGGTGGCGGGCTCGACCTGACGTGCCTCGGCATGGCTGAGTGCGATGCCTACGGCAACGTCAACACGAGTCGTTTTGCCGGACGCCTGAACGGGTGCGGCGGCTTCATCGACATCTCGCAGAATTCGCGAGCGGTGGTTTTTGCCGGCACGTTTACGGCAGGCGGGCTCAAGGTTGCGGTCAAGAACGGGGAACTAGAAATCCTGCAGGAGGGGCGGTCCCAGAAGTTTTTAAAGAAGGTCGAACAGACGACGTTTTCGGGGACGTATGCCGCGATGCGCGGGCAGCCGGTCATCTATGTCACGGAGCGCTGCGTCTTCCAGTTGACGCTTGAAGGTCTCGAACTCATCGAAGTCGCGCCCGGCATCGAAATCGAGGAGCATATTCTTCCCCATATGGGCTTCCGTCCGGTGATCAAGTCGCCGATCCTGATGAACGAGCGCATTTTCATCGATCAGCCGATGGAGCTGCTTGGTGATCTGATGAACCGCAATCTTTCGGAGCGCGTGAGCTACGACAAAGAGCGCAACATCCTGTTCGTCAATCTTGAAGCCTGGAGCGTGCGCAAGAAGAGTGACCTCGAAGATCTGAAAGAAGTTCTGGTCGAGGCTTGTGAGAAGGCCGGGAAACTCGTGAACGCGGTGGTCAACAGGGATGGGTGCCGCGTTGCCGATGACTTACAAGACGATTTCGGTGAACTCGTCGAGTTCATGATGAAGCGCTACTACGCCACGGTGGCACGCTATACGACCAGTGCATTCATGCGGCTGAAAATGCAGGGCGCGCTGTCGCAACGCGGGGCGCAGCCGCACATCTCAGAAAGCGCTCAGGAAGCTCGTGCTGCGCGAAAGTATTCCGCCCCTGTCGAGGAGTGGGACGACCTCGTAAACTGGAAGGCAAAAGGGTGAGCTGCCAGCCCTAAGCGTTCATCGATTGTCGCGTGGGCCTGTCGCTAGTAGGGGATTGGCACCCCGTCCCATGCGATAAAGGCGCCTGTGTCTGAAGCCTCGAGCCTGTCGATAACGTCCAGGAGTTGATCGGCTGCGCGCTGCCTTGAGAACAGCTGGCCTTCGGGCACGTTCTTTTGGAAAGGTTCAGACAGGGCTGTATCCACTGTACCGGGGTGCAGGCTAACGAAGACGGCGTTTGGGCGAGAGCGCACGAATTCCCTGCTGAGCGTCTTGATGATCTGATTGAGGGCGGCCTTGGCTGCGCGATAGCTGTACCAGCCGCCCAGCCGGTTGTCCTCGATGCTGCCGACGCGAGCCGATAAGGCAACGAATACCGCACGCTGGTCGAGGCCGAAATCCGCCAACATATGCTTTGCCACCAGAGCCGGTCCAATGGTGTTGACGGCAAAGCTTTGGTGCAGTGCTTGGGCGTCGATGTGCTTGAAGGAGCGTTCCGGCTGAAGGCTGCTGCCCGCGTGCAAAAGGCCGGTAGCGATGATGGCAAGGCTGAGCGGTGGACATTTATCGAGGGTTTTCGCTGCGGTTTCGATGGAGGCTTCGTCTGATATGTCTACGAGGCTTGAGCGCAATTTCGGATGTGTCAGGTCGAGCGGGGTGCGTGACCAGGCCAGCACGATCGAAAAGGCGGGGTCGTCCAACAGGCGTTTGAGAAGCGTTTTTCCAATGCCGCCACTTGCGCCAACAACCAGTGCGGCTGAACCGGCAGGAAATGACTTGAGACTGCGGTGATGCGGGGTGGGCGTAGCTGCTGGGGGCTGTGTCAAAGTCCCGCCTCCTTGCGTTGAAAATCAGGACTGTTCCTTTGCAAAGGGATTGCCCATGTTATTGATCAAGTGAATCCGTTTAAATCCTACTGCAATGATGGACTGCATCAGCGGCTTGCCGTCAGAACTATCTCCGGTCGTGGATTGACGTGACGACGCTGGTGTGTCCGTACTGCGAGCGCACTCGAACGCCAGGGTGTAGAGAACTGCAAGAACCATGAGCCCTGAAGAAGCCATAACCCTCCTGCGGAAGATCGCCGAAGAGCAAGACCGATCCGCGTTTGCAAGCCTTTTTCAGAGCTTTGCACCGAGGGTTCGGGCCTACATGATCCGCCAAGGTGCATCGCCCGAAATTGCTGAGGATCTCGCACAGGATGCCATGGGCGTCGTGTGGAAGAAGGCGCGACTGTATTCGCCCGATAAGGGTAACCCGACGACCTGGATCTTTACGATTGCGCGCAACCTTCGGATCGACAAGCTACGCAAGGAACGTGTCTGGCAACCGCTGCCGGAAGGTCATGCGGAGACGCCTTCGGATGACCCCTCGCCAGATGATGTCTTGGCGCAGAAGGAGCGAGCTGAGCGCATCAAGGACGCGCTTGCCAACTTGCCGGAGGATCAGCTCGTCGTCGTGACCTTGTCGTTTATCGAGGGCCTATCTCACAGCGAAATCGCAGAGCAGCTCGGAGTTCCATTGGGGACGGTGAAATCACGAATGAGGCTTGCCTATCAAAAGATCCGTCCAACCGTGGAGGATCTGGCATGAATGATAGTGGCATCTTTACGATAAACAACTGAACACGTTCTAGACCGCTTCTGCCAGCAGTTGCGGTTCGCGCTCGCTTGCTATCAACACAACGCAGCCCAACTCAGGGTGGGCGCTGATGGCATGTTCGCCAGCTTCTTCGAAATCCTCAACGTCGCCGGGCTCATATCCTGTTTGATCGTCCTGGAAGCTGCCGCGTAGCAGCATGACCAGTCTTTCGCCGTCGTCATTGCGCCACGTCAGGCTTTTGCCCGGAGCCACCCGGACCAATCTGAGGTGGCCAATTGCGCCAGGTGAAAGCACAATCTCGAATTGATCCACTCCGGGCACGTCAGATTGCCATGCGATTTCGTCCAGCGATTGGCCGAGTACGCTTGTCAGAGGCCCGGGGACACCGTCGCCATGACCGTTCCAGGTGTGATGAGTGTCTGAATGGATGACTTCATTTGATTGAGGAACCGGGCCCGGCTGAGATGGGCCTGAACCATCAGCACCAATTTGATCAAACAACGTGGAGCCGATCATCGTGAGTTGACCCACTCTCTTAAAGCATGACGGGCAGACCGACAGGTGCGAGGCAACAACGGCGCACAATGCCTCAGGCTGACTGCCGGCTGCGCAGGTCATCAGCGTTGAAATGTCGGGATGGTGTGTAATTGCCATACGCGAAGGCTCCACCTCGTCGTCAGATCTTCGGGGGACACGTTCTGTTGATAGTGCACGTTTCTGTCTCATTGCCACAATTGATACAACGGCGGAGGGGC
This sequence comes from uncultured Hyphomicrobiaceae bacterium, assembly GCA_964352165.1. Lineage (GTDB taxonomy): Bacteria > Pseudomonadota > Alphaproteobacteria > Rhizobiales > Hyphomicrobiaceae > CAYGRH01. The sequence goes on from CAYGRH010000112.1 coordinate 6,150, forward strand.
GCGTTTGGACCGTCGCAATTTCGGCTATGGTCGATTTTTTGTTGCAAGCCGACTTCGACGCCTTTTCCCAGGTTTCCGTTAGCGTGGCCAGGGACCGTTACCAGTAGAAGTAGCCGGTGGGTCGAGATCTGATCAAATGCCGATGACGGGTTAACCCTGAGTGACCGGCGCGAGCGGTGACCGTACACTGCGACAGAGACACTTTGTGGAAACGAGACCGGCTGCGAGACCGGCTGAATGTTTTGCGGAGAAGGCAGGACAATCGTGATTATCGACGATTTCAGAAATGAGGGCAGGCTGGCATCGAACGGTGAGTCGTGGGATTTGTTCACCGATCAAGTGATGGGCGGCGTATCGCGCGGCTCGCTCGATAGCGAGATGGTCGATGGAGTGCAGTCGTTGCGAATGCGCGGTGCTGTGAACCTGGAAAACAATGGTGGCTTCATTCAGATGTCGCTTAACCTGCGTGCCGATGAAGGGCCGTTCGATGCCCGTCGTTATGACGGCATAGAAATCGACGTTCTTGGAAACGACGAAACCTATAACGTGCACTTGCGCACGACATACACAACGCGGCCATGGCAATCCTACCGTCAGAGCTTTGTTGCGGTCAGCACCTGGCAAACCCTGCGCCTGCCGTTTTCTGGTTTTTCTCCACACCGGATTGAGCGGCAACTCGACCTTATGACCCTGAAGCGGATCGGGCTCGTTGCCATCGGTCGAGAGTTTGAGGCGGATCTGAGAATATCCAAGCTCGCGCTTTATTCTGCAGATCGAGCGGTTTGAATCGGACTGCCACATCAAGGGGGGGGCGGGGCGCGCATAACTTGACGCAAGCGGCTTTGGCTGCCCAATTGGCCCGACTACGTCGATCATCCAAGAAGGGCCCATCGTGCGCGACGAGACGAATAGATCCAGTGCTATCGGTAAATCGGTTCTGATCCTCGAGGCATTGGCCGATGTCGGGCATGCAACGAGTGCCGTCGACCTCGCGCTGATCACGGGGTTCAACCGCCAGACCGTTTATCGACTGTTGTCCCAGCTCGAAGAGTTGGAACTTGTGCAGCGCGATCTCAGCAAAGAGCGCTACAGGCTCGGTTCGCGGTTCGCTCGACTTGCTGTCAACGGGCTTGCCACGATGGCTGGCAACAGACGGGTACACGAGATACTCGAAGGGCTTGTGGCGGAGGTGCGCGAGACGAGCAACATCGGCGTTTTCGATGGCAATGAAGTTGTCTACATCGATCGCGTGGAGTGCGACTGGCCATTGCGTGTCCAGTTGCAAGCAGGCAGTCGCGTGCCGGCCTATTGCACGGCGATCGGTAAACTTCTTTTGGCGCACCGGACGCCAGCGCAACTGGATCAATACCTAAACGCGGTTCCGTTGTTACCCCTCAACAGCAATACGATAACTGATGGCGACGCCCTAAGGCGGACGTTGGCAAGGATTCGGGCGCAAGGATTTTCGATCAATAACCAAGAGGATTCGATTGGCCTTCTAGCGGTCGCAGTGCCGATCCTCGGAGCAGACAAAACGGTGATGGCGGGGTTGGCGCTGCACGGTCCTGAGGCACGATTGACTGAGGATAGGGCGTCAGCCCTAGTTCCGAAATTGCGATTGGCAGCGCGTGAAATCAGCGACGTTCTTTTTGCCGAAACGGCGTCTTGCGAGCCAGCTGGCTGAGCGTTGCAGGCTGTGGTCGATAGAAGAAATGCATCTGATTGATCCAACCGGGTTTTTTCCAGAATACCCGGTGCGTGTTTTTTTGAAGTTCGGGGCGGTTTTGATACAGCCGACCAACGCCACGCTTCGCGTCGCATAACATTTGGGCGCACGTTGCAATAAAATGATACGTGACGTTGCGATTTTTCGTTGTTAGGCTTCCAGCTCTAGACCAAGGTCGAACGTTCTCTTTCGACCTGATCCGCCAAGAGCCGAACCAAACAATGGAGTTCGACATGCGTAAGTTGGCACTAGGAATGATGAGCGCTGCGGCGTTCTTGATGATCGGCACCACTGCCCAAGCCACCGAGACAATCAACTTTGGCGTCCAGCCTGCGACCATGCCGATCTATATCGCGCGCGCAGCCGGGTTTCTCGACCCAATCGAGAAAAAGCATGATGTGAAAATCGAATTTCGGAAATTCTCTTACGGCGCTCCGGAAAACCAGGCGTTGGCGGCAGGGGAGTTGCAAATCGCATCGGCGGGGATGGGGCCCGCCATCGTGGCGGCCGCACGGCTACCGGCCAAACTCCTGGCCATCACTATTCTCGAGCAGACCGCAATCATAGTTCCAATTGACTCCAAAATAACTAGCGTGGCCGAGCTCAAGGGTAAGCGCATTGCATTCCCCGGTAAGGGGTCCCAACAGTATCCGCTTCTCGTCAAGGCTCTCGCGGATGCCGGGCTGACGCTTGATGATGTGGAGCTGTTCAAGACCAAGGGGTCTGACGTACCAACGCTGCTGGCGAACAAATCGGTCGATGCCGGGATCACCTGGGATCCGCACGTTTCCAACGCGCTAGCGGCAGGGCATTCGAAGGTTTTGATCAAGGCTGAGAAAATACTCCCCATCAAGCAGGGCAACTACATCGGCAATGGTGTTTATGCGCGTGAGGATTTCATCGCTGCGCGGCCTGAGTTGATCCAGGACATCATGGTGGCCATCGTAAAGTCGATCGACCTCATTCTGAGCGATCAGGAGAAAGCGATCGACATGTGGGCGGATCAGATCGGATTCAGCAAGGAAGTCATCCGGTTTGCGCTGACCGAGCGGATCTCCGTCTACAACCGCGATATCGTTCCGGAAGCCTCCACGCTCGATGCCTACACAAAGTTCCTGAAAGACGCGGAAATCCTTAAGCCGGAAGACAACCCGAAATTTGACGACAGCTTCGCCAAAAAAGCGGTTGCCGCGCAATAGGTTTGCCGGGTGGTGGTTCATCACTGGGACGGGTTGGCGCTTGATGGCAAGGCGTCTGGCCCGTTCATGCCTGATGGATCCTCACTGGGCTTTTGAGGGCAGGGCTCGCTGAGACGGACTGTCGGCTGAGGATCATGAAGTGA
>CAYGRH010000113.1:0-9146 GCA_964352165.1 uncultured Hyphomicrobiaceae bacterium
GATCAAATTCGCTTTCGGTACGGCAGGTGAAGCCGGATAGCCCACCACCTTGGCGCAGGGTCAACATTTCATCGCGCCTGCCCGTGAGCAGCTTGTGGGGGTAGCACTGGTGGGAGACATCCCAGATCAGCGTATCGCGCGGCGTATCATAGACGTAATGCAATGCGACGCTAAGTTCGACGACGCCGAGGCCGGCACCCAGATGCCCGCCCGTCTTTGAAACAATTGCGAGGAGGTCGCGGCGAAGGTCGTCGCAGAATTCCGGGAGCGCGGCACGCTCGAGCTTGCGGAGTTCGGCTGGTGAATTGATGTCTGTGGCTTTCGGGGCAACCGGTTTGTGCGGCGGGATATCGACGGCGGGTGGAACAAGTGCATCGAGACTTGCGCAGGCCGGTTGCGGACGGGCTCGGTGTGTGAGATCGATGAACGTCTCCATCGGGGAGGATTGGTCGTGATAGCCATTGATCGGCTCCAACTGGCCCTCGAACGAATTAGCCACAGCGTCTCCTCCCTGCATGAGACCGTTCCGGTTGCACCCGCACGCAGTGCGCGGACCCAAGAATTATTTGCAGCCCTGTTGACCGGGCTTGCATGCGCGCGAGGCGGGGCCAAGGATTGTTTGCGCATTTGTTGAGTGCGCGACCCCGGCAACGTGTGCAATCGTTTCCGTGACGATTAAAACCCGTCCACCCAAAAGTGTAAAGTGAAGTTTACGTCAATTTATATTGACGCTCTGTCGCCCGGTTGAAATGTTGGCGTGGAAAGCCCTGTTTCCGCCTTGACGGCCGCATGCCGGATATCGAAATCACGTCGAGGATAGATCCTGGTGTAGGCTTCACGCGTTAACTCGATGAGCTAGCCCTGCGGGCATTTGCCAGCCGTTGAAATGCCAACAAATCGTTTGGACCGGACAGCCGATCATGACGCAGACCACTGAAGATTTCGACGTCGTGCTTGTCGGCGCAGGTCTCGCCAATTCGCTCATTGCTCTGGCGATCGACAAGACCCATCCAGGTTTGCGCATCGTGATGGTGGAACGAGGGGCGAGCGTCGGTGGAAATCATACCTGGTCGTTCCATACCAGCGACATGGGTTTGAGGGAATTCGAGCTTGTCAAACCGCTGATTATGGCGAGTTGGCCGGCGCAGGAAGTTCATTTTCCTGGCCTGAGCCGCGTTCTGCAAACAGGCTATAATTCGGCGACCTCCGACAAGCTGCACGAAGCGGTGATGGCGGCCTCCGGCATTGACGTACGGTTGGGCGAAGACGTCAGCGACGTGGGAGCGGAGAGGGTGCGGTTGGCCGGTGGCGGCAGCATCGCAGCACCGTGCGTCATCGATGGCCGCGGTGCGGTGCCGACGAAAGCGCTGATGCTTGGCTATCAGAAGTTCGTCGGCATCGAGTTGGAGTTCGAAGAGCCACACGGTCAGGAACGACCCATCATCATGGATGCGCGTGTCGATCAGATCGATGGCTACCGGTTTGTCTATACGCTGCCCTTCACTGCCACGACGATGCTGGTGGAAGATACCTACTACAGCGATACCGCCGACCTTGATGCCGATGTGCTTGCCGAGCGCACGCTTGCCTATGTGGCCAGGCGCGGCTGGCGGATCAAAAGGGAAATTCGCCGCGAAAAAGGCATCCTGCCGATTACGCTTGCTGGCGACATCGGGCGGTTCTGGGCCGAAGGCGAGCAGGCTGCGGCGCGCTCGGGCATGCGGGCCTGTCTGTTTCACCCGACGACTGGATACTCTCTGCCCGATGCGGTGAAGCTTGCCACGCGAATTGCGGACGCGCCAGAATTCACGACGCAAGCCATCGATCGGATGGTGCGGCGGCATTCTGCGAAATGCTGGGAGGAGCGCGGGTTCTTCCGCATGCTCAATCGCATGCTGTTTCTTGCCGCTTTCGATGCCGAGCGTCGCGGCATCCTGGAACGCTTTTATACGCTCGACGCAGCCATGATCGAACGCTTCTATGCCGGCGATCTGACATCTGGAGATAAGGCCCGCATTCTGGTGGGGAGACCACCGCTCCCGATCTTGCGGGCGATGGGGGCGATTTCAGAAAGCCAAGCACTGGCGTCTGCCAGCCGCCGCATGGCTCAGGCCGTCAACATCTGATGGCTCAGCGCATGGATAGAACAGAGCCGTTGGCCGACGAGGTCGTTGAGCATAGCCGCATCCTGATCGAGAAGGGTTCCAAGAGCTTTGCGCGTGCTGCGAAGCTTTTCGATTCCGAGACACGAGACAGTGTCACTCTGCTTTATGCATGGTGCCGGTACTGCGACGATCTGATCGACGGCCAGCATCTAGGGTTTCCACTTGCCCAAAGCAAACTGCGACAGGACGACCTCGCCGCGCGCGTGGCGTTTCTGAGAGCGAAGACCATCGAGGCCTACGACGGATCGCCGGTGGAACTCGAATTCAAGGCGCTCGCCCGAGTGGTCAAGAAGCACGGCATTCCTCGGCGCTATCCGCTCGATCTGATCGAGGGCTTCGCGATGGATGCGGCCGATAAGCATTACGAAGCCATCGAGGACACGCTTTCTTATTGCTACCATGTGGCCGGCGTGGTCGGGGTAATGATGGCGCTGGTGATGGGCGCGCGCGCGCAGCCGACGCTTGAGCGGGCGTGCGATCTGGGGATTGCTTTCCAGCTAACGAACATCGCCCGCGACGTGATTGCCGATGACGAAATTGGCCGCACCTACCTGCCGGAACTCTGGTTGAGGGACGCCGGCATTGCGCCCGGGGAACTCTCAACTCGCGAGAACCGCACCAAACTGTTCGCCGTCGTCGATCGCCTGCTGGGCGTGGCCGATGACTATTACGATTCAGCTGGATATGGCCTTTCCGACCTCCCCTATCGTTCGGCGTGGTCGATTGCGGCTGCGCGGCGGATATATCGGGAGATTGGCCAGGAAGTTCGCCGCCGCGGCGACAAAGCGTGGGATGGGCGAGTGTCGACGACCGATTTGCAGAAACTGCGGATCGTAGCGAGTGGCGGGTTGGAGGCTGCGGCTGCAAGGAGCATCGGGCGTCTTCGGGCCGCTCCGTCGCGGGATGAACTCTGGACACCGGTTGCCCTGCGGGAAGGGCAAACTTAGCAAGGAGTGCCAAGGAGCTTTCGCAGTCAGTTGTCGTCGCTGGCGTGATAACGGTCATGGGCGGCAGGCAAACGCCACCACGGGAGATCTGGAAACAAGTGATGTTCGTGATGGTAGCCGAAATGGAAACACGTCAGCAGAGAGGCCAGCCACGGATAGCCGTTGGTGCGCGTGCGGTGGCGGTCTGTGAAGCTGTCGGGTCCGGGCCTATGCGGCAGATAGGTACCGAACGTAAACAATTGCAGCGAGGACGCCAGTGCGGGCAGCGCCCAGAACACCAGGATATTCGGCAGAGAGGCTGCGAACACACCGACGTAGATCGCGGTCAGTGCGCCGATGTAGATGAATTCGCGTCCGGAAAAGTACTCGGTGAAAAACTTCACGTACCAGTGCCAGAAGCCATACGGCGGATGATCGTCGAAGTCGGGATCGCCCGCCGTCCCAGAATTGCGATGATGCAGGTGATGCTTGCGGTTGAGCTGGTCGAAGGAGAAGCCAGCATACAAGAGCAGGCAAAGCTGTCCGATGATGCGATTGACAGCCGGTTTGAACGGCACAAGCGAGCCATGCATGCAGTCATGCGCGATGATGAACAAGCCGACGTAGAGCCAGCACTGTATGACGACGAGCGGAACAATCAGCCAGAGCATGTCGAGGCTCAGCGGCATGAAAAAGACGCCGAAGATATGCAAAGCCGTCCACGCTGTGATGACGAGTGCGGCCAACGCAAGCCCTATGGTCGCCTGGCGCTCGCGGCCGATCGGTGCGGGCGCGGCGATGGCGGGAGCGTTCAGTTCGGCGGTTTCGGAGGCCTTCGGGCCCATTTTGACAATCCCAGTGTTGAGCAGCAACAAAGTGCCCTCTGCCTGCCGTATGTTATCAAAGGTTCCGGTTTGATCGAACCGATCTGCCGTCGGCCTACGTAGGTAGTAATCTACGTCGTCTAGCCTCCGTGGATCTCAACGCGCGTTCAGATCATCACCCAAAGCAATTTTCAGCCTAATGGTCGCCCATGCAAGAGCAAGTCAATCCGAAGCGAGCCGCACAATCGTCTGATCCGTCATCTCGCGCGATCGTCATCGGAGCCGGGTTTGGCGGCATGGCAGCAGCGCTGAGGCTGCGGGCCAAAGGATATCAGGTGACGCTGTTTGACCGCGTCGACAAACTCGGCGGGCGTGCACAGACGTTCGAGCGCGACGGTTTCAAGCATGACGCTGGCCCGACAGTGATCACCGCACCTTTCCTGTTTGATGAACTGTTCGAGCTGTTCGGTAAGAAGCGTGAGGATTACGTTACATTCACTCCGCTCAACCCTTGGTACCGGTTCCGCTTCAACGACGGCAGCACATTCGATTACGGCGGCACGATCGAAGACACGCTGGCTGAAATCCGCCGGATCGAACCGCGCGATGCGGACGGCTACCTGAAGTTGCTGCAGCACTCAGAACAGCTTTTCAACGCAGGCTTTACCGAGCTTGCAGACCGGCCTTTCGACGATGTGCGCACAATGCTGCGCGAGGTGCCGCGGCTTGCCAAGCTTCAGACCTATCAGACTGTGTGGCAGCTTGTTTCAAAGTATCTGGAAAATCCGAAACTGCGGCAGGCGTTTTCAATCCAGCCGCTGCTTGTTGGCGGGAATCCGTTCAACACGACGAGCATCTACGGCCTCATCCACTTTCTTGAGCGCAAGTGGGGCGTCTATTTTGCGATGGGCGGAACGGGGGCGCTGGTCGATGCCATCGGCAAGCTGATGGGGGAAGAAGGCATCGACATCGAGCTGGGCCAGACGGTCGAGGAAATCACGCTTGAGGGCAAGCGCGTCACCGGCGTGCGGCTAGCCGACGGGCGCCACCTGGCAGCCGACACGGTCGTTTCGAATGCCGATCCGCTGCACCTCTACGGAAACATGCTGGACGGGCGCAAACAATCGTTCGCGCTGAAACTCAAGCAGCGCTCGCGCCTGTCGATGGGGCTGTTCGTGTTGTATTTCGGGACGCGCAAAACGTACCCGGACGTCGCCCACCACACGATCTGGTTTGGGCCGCGCTACCGCGAACATCTGGCCGATATCTTTTCGCGCGGCATCCTTGCCAACGACTTCTCGCTTTACGTCCACCGGCCGACGGCGACCGACAAGAGTTTTGCGCCGGAGGGCTGCGATTCCTTCTACGTGCTGTGCCCCGTACCCAATCTAAACAGCGGGCACGACTGGGCCGTTGAAGCCCCCAAGTTGCAGGAGCTCATCGTTGATGCCTTGGAGAAGACGATGCTGCCGGGACTGCGCGAGACGATGACGGCTGACTTCGTGATGACGCCTCAGGATTTTGCCGACCGCTACCTGAGTGTGGCTGGTGCGGGTTTCTCGATCTCGCCGCACTTCACGCAATCGGCCTGGTTCCGGTTCCACAACCGTTCAGAGAGTCTGAAGGGGCTTTATCTGGTGGGAGCTGGAACCCATCCGGGTGCGGGTCTTCCCGGCGTCGTGTCGTCTGCCAAGATCCTGGATCGGATCATCGCGCCGGTCGCAGGCTGAGAGGGAAGCGGGCTGCGCACACAAGGGGAAGAGGTGCGCAGCCCAGACCCGGTTCACATGGAGGAGGATTAGTTCTTCGTGGAACCGAGTGAGGCGAGATAGTCCTTGAGCATTTGAGCCCCGTTCAGCGGCTTGTTGACGCCCTGGTGACAGGTCGTACAATTGGCTTTTGGAGCATCTCCACCCGGGCCGAGACGTTCGGCTGGATAGGTATCCTTCAACGGATTGAGATATTCGCCGTTGAGGTCGCGGACCATCCGGATGCCGTGCCACGCTGTGGTGCGGGGACCGGCGGAGGTTTCCCAATTCGAAAACGATTGGGTGTTGTGGCAGAACGTGCAGTTCACCCCTAATGATTCAGACATGTGCATCATCAGCGAGTAGGTCCACTCGGTCTGCTTGATCGACGTCTTGTTGCTTCCATCGGGAAGAGGCGTCTTTCCGACTACTCGGATTTCAGCGTCTTTCTCGAGGAACGGCGTCAATGGATCGACGGGCAGGGACGAGTATGCCGCCAGCTTCGCGCCGGCTTGGTTCTGCCCGTAGTTGTTGCCCAACGCGCGCGTGGCGTACGGGCTGTCTGGAACATTGAAGTGAATGTTCTTCGGCACCGGGTTGCCCCGGTGGCAGGTGTAGCAGGTCACGCCGGTCTCGCCGACGTGCTTATCCCAGTCAGCGTTGATGTGCTGTGTCATCTGGAACATGCGCCGCGAGACGACCTTTTGATATTTGTCGTCGCTGGCGAAGTTGCCATCTTCGCCGTGGCAGTAGGCGCAGCCCTGTTCGGGCGACACCCATTCGGTGATGGCTGCCATGATGCGGTTGAACTGTCCCTCACTCAGGTGTCCGAGAACCTTCACGTTCTCATAGATCTCGGACGCTTTGGGACCGCTCGCATCTTCGGGCGGCAACGCTTCGGGCATGACGTTTGCTGCCGCTTTGGCGGCCGCAGTCGAATTGGGTGTGATCTGTTCCATGCCTGTGCCGCGGAACCCTATCTGGGCTGTCGAGGCATCGACCTTTAGGAACCAGGCACCCAATGCGCCGGCTGCGAGAACTGCGCCGATGATTACCGGCACGAGAAGTGGTTCGTTTTTCATCATACACCTCCAGCGGCTGCCGCCGGGTCAATTGCCGGAGGAACCATGGCGGGATACATGGGCGCGAAGTCATGCTTGACGGCCCACAGATACCAGTTGTCGACAACCGTGCCGGTGAGAAGGATGCCGATGCCGCCGGTTAGCGGACAGAGGACGGCAAACCACCAGGCCCAGCGGTGGATCGATTCCATGGTGGCGTTAAAGCCCATGGTCCAGCGCCAGAACAGTGCGGCACGCTCGGATGCAGTACCGCGGTCGGTGATCTGTTCGATTTCACGGTCGCCGCCAAAGCGGGAGACTGCGAGGATCGTTGCTCCGTGCATCGCGAACAGAACCGCCGAGCCGTAAAGGAAGACGATGGAGAGCGCGTGGAACGGATTGTAGAACAGATTGCCGTAGCGGATGGAGAACGCTGCCGTCCAGTCGAGGTGAGAGAAGATCCCGAAGGGAACCGCCTCGCCCCAGCTTCCCATGAGAAGAGGACGGAAGAAGCCGAGCACGAGGAACAGCCAGATAGCGGCTGCGAATGCCCAGGCGACGTGCGTGCCCATGCCCAGTGCTATGGCGCGGTTATAGACACGGAACCACCAGAGCAGGATCGAGATCGTGATCAGCATGCCGGCAATCATGTACCAGCCGCCATCCGCCAACGGAGGCCAGCTCAATCCATACGCCGGCGGCGGTGGGTCGAGGCTCAGCCAGAACAACTGGCGGATGAATTGCACCGGATCCCAGCCGACGGACGCCAGCATGTTGAACCCGATGATATTGAACCCGAGAATGCCTGTGAACAGCGATAGCGAACCAAGGTAGCCCAGGTATATGGGGCCGATCTGCGCATTGCCGATGCGACCGAGCAGATTGGAGAAGGTCCAGCCGTCCGTGCGGGGGAAGTCCCCCGTCATATCGGGCATGCCGGCTTCACCGGGACCGCGAACCTGCACGCGGGTAAATATGTTTTGATACTCAGCCATTGTCCTGTTCCCTCAGCTCCAGATTGGCAGGTCGAGCCACCAGTTCCACCATTCCGGCCAGCCACGGGTCCAGAACGGACCGCTGATCACGATGCAGATGGCGCTCCAGAATGCCGCGCTCACCGCCAGGAACAGTCCCAGCCTGTGAATGCCCAGCGTTCCGATCGAGTAGCCGATCGTATCGCGGAAGAACGTGTCTTCATGGTCGGGAGTTTTGACGTCTTCGCCTTTCTGCGGGTTTGTCGCCGACAGCACGAGTGCGCCGTGCAGGGACAAAGCCAACACCGTCGTGAAGAAGAAGGAGACGGCTATCATGTGGGCTGGATTGTAGTGGAAGTGCAGGAACTGGTATCCGACGTTCGACACCCAGTCCAAGTGGGAGAAGATGCCATATGGGAAACCGTGGCCCCATGCGCCCAGCAAAACCGGCCGGATCACGACAAGGGTGAAGTAGGCAAAGATTGCAAAGCTGAAGGCGATCGGGATGTGATATCCCATGCCGAGCTTTCTCGCGATTTCCGCCTGGCGGAGCGCCCAGGAAACGAAAGCTCCCAATGCGCAGACCGTGATGAACTGCCATAGTCCGCCTTCGGCCATCGGGGCTATGCCCAGGCCGTACTTCAAGTCCGGTGGAGCGATACTGATCGTCCATGGATTGAAGTTCTGCTGCAACGCTGCTCCCCAGAAAATGAGAGCGGTTCCGAGCAGTGTGAAGAATAGCGTCGTGAAGCCGAAGAACCCGACGTAGAACGGTCCGACCCAGTAGTCGAACAAATCGCCCCCGACCAGGGTGCCACCACGAACGCGGTACTTTCTTTCAAAGTTGAGCAATGCCATTTGCGCGTTCCTCCGGGGGAAAAGTCTGACGGCTTTGGCCCCAATGACTGACGTAGTGGCGGCGACGGGGCTGACGCGTGAACGCCCGCCTCGTCAACCGCCATACCTGCCCGTTAGCCGATAAAACGGCTTTCGGGTGCCGGCACGATCATCTCGATCGCGCTCCCGGTCTTCGTGTAGGACTTCTCTTCAAGCCAGTTGTACCGGTCTGTGCTGAGAAGAATGAGGTGGATCATAATGGCGAGGAAACCCAGCCATGCATAAAGGCCCACCATCACTGTCCGGACTCCGAACAGCTGCCAAATTCGCCACATACCAAGTCTCCTTTTCGAAGTTGATGGCGATCAGTGTCACCGGACCACGAATGGTGCCGGCGTCATTTCTTGTCGTGTTGGATACCAGTCGTCAGACCGGGATCCAGGGCTTCCAAATCCATGTCAGAAGGTGCGCCACGAGGGCGATGCCGATGAACAGGACCATGTAGGTGAAGAACCCGTCATGGATTTCCTTGGCCTGCTGATCGGTCAGGTTGTTAGGGTCTAGGTCATTAGCCATCGTTATCTCCGGCTTTGTGGGCTTGCGCCCGTTAC
>CAYGRH010000114.1:0-9101 GCA_964352165.1 uncultured Hyphomicrobiaceae bacterium
GTACCCGGCGGACGATCAGCGCGTTGGAACCGGGACTTCGCCGCGATAGTCGTAGAAGCCGCGCTTCGTCTTGCGACCAAGCCAGCCGGCTTCGACGTACTTCACCAGGAGAGGACATGGACGGTATTTGGTATCGGCCAGACCTTCATACAGCACCTGCATGACCGACAGGCAGATATCGAGGCCGATGAAGTCGGCAAGTTCCAGCGGGCCCATCGGATGATTGGCACCGAGCTTGAGCGCCTTGTCGATCGATTCCACCGTACCGACGCCTTCGTAGAGCGTGTAGACGGCTTCGTTGATCATCGGCAGCAGGATGCGGTTGACGATGAAGGCGGGAAAGTCTTCGGAAACGGCGATCGTCTTGCCGAGCGTGCCGACGAAATCGCGTGACAGCTTGAACGTGTCTTCGTCGGTCGCGATGCCGCGAATGAGTTCCACCAACTCCATCAACGGCACCGGATTCATGAAGTGCATGCCGATGAAGCGCTCTGGCCTATCGGTCGTCGCTGCAAGGCGCGTGATCGAGATCGACGAGGTGTTGGAGGCAACGAGCGCTGTTGGCTTCAGGGACGGACAGAGGCTCGTGAAGATCTTCTGTTTGACTTCTTCTTCCTCGGTGGCCGCTTCGATCACCAAGTCAGCGTCGCCGAAGGCTGCAAAGTCCGGCGCGAACGAAATGCGCGCAAGTCCCGCCGACATCTCTACATCGGTGATCAGACCCTTGGAGACCTGCCGTGCCATATTTTTTTCGATGATCGACAAGGCACGGTCAAAGGCTTCGCGCTTTAAGTCGTTGATCGAAACGCCATATCCGGCAAGTGCCGCGACATGCGCGATACCGTTGCCCATCTGGCCAGCACCGACGATGCCGACAGTCTTGATGGCGGGCACCTGTGGCGTGTCGCCTTCGTTGTCCGGCTGTGACTTATTTGTTGAATTCACCATGGCATCCATAACCGAACCGTCCATCGTCATCGTGCGACACAGGTCTTGCGACCCGTCGCGCCGCGCTAGTTTTGAACCTTCTTCAGTTCTTCTGCAACTTCGGGAACCGCTTTGAACAGATCAGCCACCAAGCCATAATCAGCCACCTGGAAGATCGGCGCCTCGGCATCCTTGTTGATTGCGACAATAACCTTTGAATCCTTCATGCCCGCGAGATGCTGAATGGCACCTGAGATGCCAACGGCGATGTAAAGCTCGGGGGCAACGACCTTGCCGGTCTGGCCAACCTGCATGTCGTTAGGCACGAACCCTGCGTCCACTGCTGCACGGCTGGCACCAACCGCGGCGCCAAGCTGGTCGGCGAGCGGCTCGATGATGGTCTTGAAGTTTTCGCCGTTCTGCATGCCGCGACCGCCCGATACGACGATACGTGCGCTTGCGAGTTCAGGGCGATCCGACTTTGTCAGTTCCGCGCCCTGGAAGGACGAGATGCCGACGGGGTCAGTTGCCGTCACGCTTTCAATGGGCGCCGGCGAGGCGGCATCGCCGACGGCCGCGAAGGCGGAGGTGCGCACCGTGATCACCTTTTTTGCATCCGTCGACTTGACCGTCTGCATGGCGTTACCGGCGTAGATCGGGCGTTCGAATGTATCGGGAGCTTCGACCTTGGTGATGTCGGAGACCTGCATGACATCAAGCAAGGCAGCCACGCGAGGCAGGACATTCTTGCCGGAGGCAGTGGCGGGGGCGATCAGCGCGTCGTAATCGGACATTAGCGGCACGATGAGGCCTGCGACTTCTTCGGCAAGCTTGTCCTTGAGATTTGCTGCGTCGGCCAAAAGCACCTTTGCTGCGCCATCAAGCTTAGCCGCCTGGTCGGCGACGGCCTGGCAACAGCTGCCAGCAACCAGCACGTGAACATCGCCGCCCAGCGCTTTGGCAGCCGTCATTGCCTTGGCGGTGGCAACGTTCAGCGCGGTATTGTCGTGTTCTGCAATCAGAAGAACGGCCATGTCAGAGGACCCCCGCTTCGTTCTTGAGTTTGTCTACGAGAGCGGCGGCGCTGTCGACGATGATGCCTGCTTCGCGCTTGGGCGGCTCGACCGTCTTCAAGACCGTCAGCCTTGGCGCGATATCAACGCCGAAATCTTCCGGCTTCTTGGTGTCGAGCGGCTTCTTCTTGGCCTTCATGATGTTCGGCAAAGTCGGATAGCGCGGCTCGTTCAAACGAAGATCGGTTGTGACGATTGCTGGCATGTTGAGCTTCAACGTCTCTAGTCCGCCGTCGATCTCGCGGGTAACGATGGCGTTGCCGTCCGCCAGTTCGACCTTGGAAGCGAAGGTGCCCTGGGGCCAACCTAGGAGTGCTGCCAGCATCTGGCCGGTCTGGTTGGAATCGTCGTCGATAGCCTGCTTGCCGAGCACTACAAGGTCGGGTTTTTCCTCATCGGCGATGGCTTTAAGGATTTTGGCAACCGCAAGCGGCTCGACGGATGCGTCGGTCTCGACCAGAATGGCGCGATCGGCTCCGATAGCGAGCGCCGTGCGCAGCGTTTCCTGTGACTTTGCAGGACCGATGGACACCACCACGATTTCCGTGACCGTGCCTTTTTCCTTCAAGCGAACGGCTTCTTCGACGGCGATTTCGTCGAAGGGGTTCATCGACATTTTGACGTTGGCAAGTTCAATTCCCGAGCCGTCCGCCTTAACGCGGATCTTGACGTTGTAATCGACCACCCGCTTTACGGGCACCAGAACTTTCATAGGTGCGAAGCTCTCCCCAATCGAATTGACGAAAAGCGGCGCGAATGGTCGGCCGCACGCGCTTTTCGCATATGCGAAACGCCACCCTAGATTCGGGCTTTGCGCACGTCAATCGGGCTGGTTGTCCAGTTTTGCAGCAGAGTGGGAAAACACCGCTCGATTTGCGGAAAAAGTCGTACTCAGACGACCTTGAGGTTGCGGTCGAAGAGCACCACACCGGGACGGCGAAAGAATAATACCAGGAAAGCTCCTGCGGCCAGCCCGCCGATGTGGGCCCACCAGGCAACCGGGCCGGTCTGGGGAAGCATCACCATGACCACCTGGGTAGCAACCCAGAACCCAAGCGCGATAGCCGCGTTGATCTGAAGCGGGATGAACTTGAATGCGAGGATCCACACGCGAACGCGCGGATGGAGCATGAGATAGGCTGCGATTACGCCGGCGACCGCGCCGCTTGCTCCCACGAGCGGGAGCGTCGAGTCCGGCACCATCATGGCATGTGTCAGGCCAGCAATAACGCCGCACAAGAGGTAGAAGGCGAGGAACTTGATGTGACCCATCGCGTCTTCGACGTTGTCACCGAATACGAACAAAAACAGCATGTTGCCGACGAGATGGAAGATATCGCCGTGAATGAACATGTAGGTCAGGAGGGTCGTGCCTTCCGGCACAGCAACGCTTTGCGTCTGGCCGGGGAAGGCGCCGCCGAGGATGTTCACATGGAACAGTTCGACTGGAACAAGCGCGAAACTTGCGATCAGCGATAACGGGATATCGGCGGAGGAGAACGCGAAGACCGCCACGTTGAGCGCGATCAAGCTAAGTGTGACCCATTGAAATTTTATGGACTTCAATGTGTTGTCGTCGCTGATCGGTATAAACACGGCGCTTGCTCCTGAAGGCTGTTTTCCCCGATCGGCTGTTCAAGTTGCCTTGGGGCGACCCATGCGGACCGGCAGGGTTTACCCTGTTCCGTTATGTCCTCCGACATGCCCGTATTCTGCGCCGATGGCAATCGTGAGGTTTGTATGGGGCGGAAAAGGAGCAGCTACCATCTGACGGCTGCCGTCAAAGCGGGCAACGGGAGCAGACCTGGAGACAGTGGCATTCCTGCCAACGGTCAAAATGTGCTGCGCGATTATCTGTTCTTGCCAGGCACCCAGAGCACATCGGCGCGTCCGCGGTCATTCACGTAGCGGCCGGCAACGAACAGGAAGTCCGACAAGCGGTTGATGTACTTCATCGCCTCATCGCCGACGATTTCGCTGTCGAAGGAGGCCAATGTCACCATAAGGCGTTCGGCGCGGCGGGAGACGGTGCGGGCCAGATGCAGGTAAGTGGCAGCGGCAGACCCGCCCGGAAGGATAAAGGACGTCAGCGGCTCAAGCTCGGCGTTGAGCAGATCGATGTCCTTTTCGAGGCGCTCGACCTGGGATGTCGTGATGCGCAGCGGTTCGAATTCCAGCTTTTCGCCGCGATCGGGGACGCACAGGTCGGCACCAAGATCGAACATGTCATTTTGAATTCGGACGAGCATGTCATCAATCACGGTGTCGTCGGCCGTCAGATGCAGCCGCACCATGCCGATCGTCGCATTGGCTTCATCCACCGTTCCGTAGGCGGCGATGCGCGCATTATCCTTGCTGACACGTTCCCCGGTTCCCAGACCGGTGGTGCCGGCATCGCCTGTGCGCGTGTAAATTTTGTTCAGCTTGACCATGCTCGTCCTTTTAGCGGGGCTGGCATTCCGGGGAATGGAGTTTGGCGCAGGTGCCGGTCCCGTCGGATGGAACTGACGCGAAAAATCCGCGCGATGAAACTATCGGCTCAAGAGGATGTAGCCCATCAGCAGTACAAGGGCCAGGAACTGCAGGCCGACGCGCCATCGCATAAGCTTTTGCGACAGGTTCGCGCTCGTTCCCCGCATCATGGTGTAGAGCCCGGCAACAAGCACGCCAAGCACTGCCAGAGTCGCAAAAGTCGCTACGTAATATAGTCCGGTGTTCATTCGTAATTTCGATCTCGCATGGACTTCGCCATTGGTCAGGCGCACCCGCCAGTGGCGCCTGGGGACCAACTTTGGCCTTTGGGTCATTTAGCATCAACGGGAATTGACCGCGTGCTGCGGTGGGCAATCATAACAACATCGAAGCCGTTGGTAAGCGCGTGTTCCGTGCGGCCGGCTGACGCTGGCGTTCACAAAGTGGTAACGCGGCTCGGCGAGCCTGGAGCCTGCTCTGCCCGGACGGTCGCGTTATGCGAAGCGGATTTATGGGGGATAAACTCGTGATCGAAGCGTCACGACGACAGCCGATAGCATTAGAATTGCCGCAATCGCATTGCCTTATTTGATCCGAAGCGCCCCTATCCTGATTTGCGCCGAATGTCGGCAGTCGAGGCAGGATGTCGGTAATTTAATTATCCCGGCTCCGGTGTTCCGGTTATTGGAATAGGTTGAAAATTGAGTTCAGTTTGGCGGCTCGAGCAGTGCGGTTGCGCAGTTGACTTCCTGATGAGGAACGGCTGGCTGATAAGGAACGGCTGGCCAATCAAGACCGTGAGACCATGACGCTGTTTGGTTCTTTTTTGAATGCTCCCGAGGACATCACCGCTTTGCGCAAATCGAGCCTGCAAATTCCTGCTTCTACGGCATCCGGTTGCTTGCCGGCTGTAGCGCGCGGGATGCCGGTTTTTGCGCTGATAGTCCTCGCAGGCGCGTTGTGGCCGCCAAAAGCAGTCGCGCAGAGCAGCTCCGATGACCCCCGGGGTGCGCTCATCAAGCAGCAGGGTGCGCTCAAGTCGGTGCAGGAGAAGGCCGGCGCACTAGAGCTCGACGTCAGCGCATTGCGCCGAGAGCGCGAGCGCCTGAACGCGCAGCTTCTGGAGACGGCCGACCGGATCCAGAATAGCGAAGAAAAAATGACCACGATTGAAGCCCGTCTTGGAGAACTCCAGGAGCAGGAGAAAATCGTGCGCGGTTCTCTTGAACAGCGTTACGGGCAGATCGCCCAGTTGCTTGGCTCGCTGCAGCGGATGGGCCGGAATCCACCACCGGTGATGATCACGAGACGCGAAGACGCTCTTGCCATGGTTCGCAGCGCCATGCTGCTGGCTTCGGCCTTTCCAGGCCTGCGCGCCAAAGCCGTGGCACTTTCGAACCGGCTGAACGAACTCGTTCGTGTGCTGACCGATATCCGAACCGAAGGCGATAAACTCAAAGCGGAAACGCAGCGCTTGAGCGATGCGCGGGTGCGTCTGTCAGGATTAATGACGGAGAAAAAGCAATCGATTGCCGAGCGACAGTCCGAACTGAGCCAGGTTCGCCAGTCGGCCGCGGAAATATCTCAGAAGGTTAACAGTCTCAACGAGCTTATCGGGCGGCTGGACGAAGAAACCAAGAAGAATGCCAAGCTCGCCGAATACAATGCCAAGTTGGCCCGCGAACAGGCCGCTGAAGACGCAAGGCAGGCTGCAAAAAGCGAAAGCGAGCAAACGGTCGCCGTGCTCACTCCAGGCACGCGCCCTGGCCAACCCGTTTCAGCCGGCGAGCCGCCTCCCGGTGGCCCTGGTGACAATGTGGCGCTGCGGCCCAGGCTACCGATTGAGGCGGATCCGGAGCTTCTGGATAAGTCCTCACCGCAGGGCGAGAAGCAGGTCGCCATTCTGGCCCCATCGCCTTCAGCGTTCGGCGCGGCCGGGGCAGGGCGCATCGAGCCGGCCATCCCATTCCAGCGTGCCAAAGGCCGTTTGCCGACGCCGACACGCGGGCAGCGAGTACTGTCATTTGGCGAGAAAACGCGGTACGGTGGAAAGTCTAAGGGTATCGTGTTCCAAACTCGCAAAGCGGCCCAAATTACTTCGCCATGCGACGGATGGGTTGTGTATGCTGGCGAGTTCCGCAGCTACGGGCAACTCTTGATCATCAATGCCGGTGGCGGCTACCATGTTCTACTTGCCGGGATGTCGCGAATGGACGTCCAGCCTGGGCAATTCGTCCTCGCGGCAGAGCCCGTTGGAACGATGAACGACGCGGTCACTTCGGTGCAGCGCGAGGCGGGAGAAAACTCCCCGGTACTCTATGTCGAATTTCGGAAGGATGGGCAGCCCATCGATCCGGACCCATGGTGGGTCGCAGGGCTTCAAAAGGTGCAAGGCTAATGCGCAAGACAGATTTCGCGTTCTGGACGTTTCTGCTTATGACCGGCTTGGCCGGGGCAACAACGGTTCTGAACGTTACGCAGACGTATTCGGCGACCTCGCCGAATTCGGACCTGTACCGGCAGCTCGACCTGTTCGGCGACGTGTTGGAGCGGGTGCGCTCTGACTACGTCGAAAAGCCGGACGACACCAAGCTGATCGAATCCGCGATCAACGGCATGCTGAACGCGCTCGATCCGCATTCGTCCTACCTGTCGCCCAAGCATTTCCGCGACATGCAGGTACAGACACGCGGAGAGTTCGGCGGTCTGGGTATCGAAGTGACGATGGAGAACGGCGTGGTAAAGGTCGTCTCCCCGATCGACGACACGCCAGCGATGAAGGCGGGCGTACAGGCGAACGACCTCATCACGCATCTGGATAACGAACAGATCGTCGGGCTGACGCTTGAACAAGCAGTTGAGAAAATGCGCGGGCCGGTCAACACGCCGATCACGCTGACCGTCGTTCGCAAGGGGCTTGATGAGCCTCTGGACATCAAGGTGACGCGCGATGTCATCCGCATCAACGCAGTGAAATCGCGCGCGGAAGACGATATCGCCTATATCAAGGTCACGACGTTCAACGAGCAGACGCATACCAACCTTGTTCGCTCGATGGAGCGGCTCAAGTCCGAGATCGGCGACAAGCTTAAGGGCTATGTGATCGATCTGCGCAATAACCCGGGCGGGCTGTTGGATCAGGCGATTGCAGTTTCCGACGACTTCCTCGATCGCGGCGCAATCGTGTTGACCAAGGGCCGCAACAACGAAGAAACACAGCGCAGCCAGGCTCGGCCAGGCGATCTGGCCGACGGCAAGAAGGTCATGGTCCTGATCAATGGCGGTTCCGCTTCGGCTTCCGAAATCGTGGCCGGAGCATTGCAGGATCACAAGCGGGCCACCGTTATCGGTACGCGCTCGTTCGGCAAGGGTTCGGTGCAGACGATCATTCCGCTTGGAGCCAACGGTGCGATCCGTCTGACGACTGCGCGTTACTACACGCCGTCGAACCGCTCGATCCAGGCCAAGGGTATCGATCCGGACATCATCATCGAGCAGGAACTGCCGGAAGAACTAAAGGCACAGGCTGAAAAGGCCGCCAAGCCGCGCGGCGAGGCAAGTCTGCGCGGGCACCTGAAGAACGAGGGTGAAGAAGAGCGTTCGGGTTCATCGGCCTACGTGCCGCGCGAAGCCGAAAAGGACACTCAGCTTCAGTTCGCTCTCAACTTCCTGCGCGGCAAGGTGACGGCTCCGCCGGTAACGGCCAAGAAGGTGGAAGAGAAGAAAGCCGAAGTCGAAGTCGACACGAAGTAAGGTCCTGGGCGAACGGACTGAAAGGCTCTTGTTTACCGGGCCGAATGAGTCGACGTTCCAAGGCGGACTTTTATGAAGGTCAATGGGCGCCCCTTAGAACCGGGCGCCCATTTTATTATCAACGGCGCGCCAGTCTGTGCGCGAGGGGAGATCGACGTGTCAAAGGATGAGCTTGGATACCGGCCCTGTGTCGGCCTGATGGTGATCAATTCCAAAGGGCAGGTCTGGATCGGCCGCCGGGCAGGTAAAGCCAATGACGCTGTGAAGGGCGATGTCTCGGAAGTTCCGCCGATGTGGTGGCAGATGCCGCAAGGCGGTATCGATGAGGGCGAGACTTCGTTGGAAGCCGCCTATCGCGAGTTGTTTGAAGAAACCGGCATCCGCTCGGCGCACGTCAGCGTGCTTGGGGAGAGTGTGGATTGGCACACCTATGACCTGCCGCGCGAACTTCTCGGGAAAGTCTGGAAGGGCCGGTATCGCGGGCAGAAACAAAAGTGGTTCGTGTTCCGGTTTTCCGGTCAGGATGCCGACGTCAATATCACGCCAGACGATCCCGACATGATCGAATTCGACCAGTGGCGGTGGGCGGACGTGGACGAGCTTTTGGAGCTCATCATTCCGTTCAAGCGGAATGTGTATGAGGCCGTGCTAACCGAACTTGGGCCGCTGGCGACTGCTGAATAGTTTCGGCTGCCGCGTGCCGCAGGTGTTTAGGTGCGGTGGCGGGGTGCAGCGCAGCGGTCGAAACGCACCTCGAAAGCTAGCTCGGCAGCTGCTGGACAGGCTCGCCCTTATCAGGCGGCAGACTTGCCTGCCTGCAAGGCCTTCAGCTCTTCGATGGCAATGCCAAGATGCATGCGGGCATCGTCGTCGTTG
>CAYGRH010000115.1:0-9035 GCA_964352165.1 uncultured Hyphomicrobiaceae bacterium
TGCGATGTTGGGATCGGGACCGAGGGCCGCTTCCCGCAAGGCACTCGAATAGGCCGGTTGGGCCATCGGCGACCTCGAGCTGATCGAAGCCAACGAAGCATTCGCGGCACAGGCCTGCGCCGTTAACAAGGACCTGGGTTGGGATACGAGCAAGGTCAACGTCAACGGCGGCGCGATTGCTATCGGTCACCCGATTGGAGCTTCCGGCGCCCGCGTGCTTAACACGCTGTTGTTTGAGATGAAGCGTCGCGATGCGAAAAAAGGCCTCGCCACACTTTGCATCGGCGGAGGAATGGGCGTCGCACTGTGCGTGGCGCGCGACTAGGCCAGGGCGCGGTTAACAATACGCCGGGAGACGCCAACACCGTCTCCCGGCTTTGACATTCAGACGAGAACTCACACCCGCAAGAAGGAGCATAAACATGGCACGAGTAGCCGTCGTCACCGGGGGAACGCGAGGCATTGGGCACGCAATTTCCGTGGCCCTCAAGGATGCAGGCTTCAAGGTCGCAGCAAACTACGCTGGCAACGACGAAGCCGCAGCCAAGTTCAAAGCCGATACCGGCATTCCGGTTTTCAAGTGGTCCGTCGCCGACTACGACGATTGCGTCACCGGCCTGAAAAAGGTCGAGGAAGAGCTTGGCCCCGTTGACGTCCTCGTCAACAACGCCGGCATCACGCGCGATTCCATGTTCCACAAAATGACGAAGGAAAAATGGGACGCCGTCATCGGCACTAACCTCAACGGCTTGTTCAACATGACCCAGCCGCTGTGGGAAGGCATGCGCACCCGTGGCTTCGGTCGCGTGATCAACATCTCCTCGATCAACGGCCAGAAGGGCCAGATGGGCCAGGCGAACTATTCAGCCGCCAAGGCCGGCGATCTCGGGTTCACCAAAGCGCTCGCCCAGGAAGGCGCGCGCAAGGGCATCACCGTAAACGCCATCTGCCCGGGCTATATCGGAACCGAAATGGTCAAGGCCATTGACCCGGCCGTGCTTGAAAAAAGCATCCTGCCATACATTCCGGTCGGCCGCCTCGGCGAGCCTGAAGAGATCGCCCGTATCGTGGCGTTCCTGGCCTCCGACGACTCCGGCTTCATCACCGGTTCGACGATCTCGGCAAACGGCGGCCAGTTGATGGATTGATCCCACTGCAGCAATGCACGCGGACTAGAAAGCGCCCGGTGGCAACGCCGGGCGTTTTCTTTTGCTCGTACACGCGGGAAGAAACCGCAGGTTCAGCCCTTAGCGCTCAGACCATTTTGATCGTCACTGCTATGATGTGATCTGCCTCGACATCCAGCGTCATGCCGGCTGGCAGGTTGGCGCGTATTTCTGGCGTCACATAGTGCATCGTATGGAAGGCGTCCGGGGAATCCTCCATGCGCATGTGGTCGTACAAGTCGACGGTGCCCGCGGCCTCGATCGTGTCATACTTCCAGTCGCCGGTTTCCCGGTCGGCCTGAACGATGATGTGCTTTCTGTCCGGCATACCAAGTTCTCCCCTGACGCTTCAGGTCTCCGCCCAATTGAACATAGCTGAAGCCAGCATAACCGATTGCAGCCCGCTGCAACAAAAAACACCCCGGTTCGGTGAACCGGGGTGCTTGAATTTTCTCAGATGATGGCCGCCTCAGCCGCGCATCTGGCTGCGAACGATGCGGGGAAACTCATCATCGTCATTGCCATCTGGCCCGCCGAAGGTGTCACGATCCTGATAACCGTTAACAGGTGATGCATCGTAATCGCCGGCAGATGCACCATACGACGTAGGTTGCGCCGTGATCGCAGGTGCCTCAACCCGCTCGGAACGCTGCGGAGCCTCGACCCGCGGCTTGCGTGCAGCCGCCGTCGCCGAGAACCAAGCCTCGATCAGATCCAGTTCGTTCGCCGAAAGCGTCATGCCCTGGCTGCGGCAACGCGCAACGACGAAGTTACGGAAGCGGCTGGCAAAAAGATTAGCCGAAGCACCCTGTTCGAACCACGGGTCAGCCTCGCTGACAACCTCAAGCACGAACCGCGCATCGTCCCGCCGGATCTCTACGCCGTGCTCCTGTGCACGCTGGGCAATATTGACCAGCGTGGCCGAACCCGTCAGCCCGTTCTCATTGATCTCTTCCGACATCACTTCAAACAGGACGCGATATTCCGGTGGCGAAAGCGGCGGTGCCTGACAGGCCTCGTGGATTCGAGCGATGGATTGCTGCAGCTCAGGTGCACTTGTACCAGGCGCTGGTGCTGCGGCCTGAGGAGCTCTGCTCTGCGGCGCTTTGGGCTGCTGCTGGGGTTGAACCGTTTCGGCTCGCGGTGCCTCCTGGCGTGGTGCTGCGGCCGGTGCGCTGTGCTGCTGCGGAGCGAGGTGATGCTGGCGTACATCCACCTGCTGTGGAGCAGACGATGAAAGCGCTACGGCCTGCGACGGGGCACCAACACGCTCCTGCTGTGGCGGCTGTCCTGGACGACCCGATTGCAACGGCATTTGGCGCGACTGATCGGCATAGTCGGGCTGCGGCACAGGCCGGCGCGGAACGTCGAACGGATCATCCACGTAGTTCTGCGAACGCTGCGTTGGCTGTTGCTGCTGCGCTGGCGATCTCACGGGCATCTCTTCGCGAGGGCCTGCCTCGCCGGAGCGCGCAGCCGGCGCCTGACGCGGGGCCATCCCTGGACGCTCATCGCCCAGCGAAGGCATGCGCGCGCGCTGTGGCGCTGCATCTGGCTGCGGCTCACGACGCGGCTGAGCAGCCACCGGCAACGGCTCGACAGCCAGTTCAGCATGTCCAGGCAGTTCACCCAGCCGCTGGTTCTCGGCAATCAGGCCCGCAGCGGCGTGCTGGGCATCGCGCTTGGGAGCACGCGGCTCGCTGGGAGGCGCTTGCCGGCCCGTATCGTAAACGAAGTAAGGCGCGGCATCGGAAAGCTTGATGCTTTCTGGAAGACCAGCAGCCAGCAGATCGCGGAAGCTCCCGGCCCCGCCCCAAGCAAGACCGACCGTCTTGTCATGACCCAGTACGCGAACCGCGCGATCGGCAAGCGCCTCAAGCGGCACAGGCTGGGGTGCGGATCGGACGGCGCTCAACACTTCACCGATAATGTCCTTACGCGATTGAGACAGCGTCGCCGGGCTCGGCAGGCCACGTGCCTCAGCAGCTTGTGAATCGATCTGCGGAGCAACCTGGCCGTCGAGCAGGAAGCGGATCAGGTCGTCTTCGCGCACTTCGGCGTCGCTGATGGCGCGATAAGGCGCAGCCGTATAATCGTTGGCGTAAACCACAGTGCGCCGGGCATGCTGACGCAGGCGGTGCAGCACCGGCGTAAAGTCCGCATCGCCGGAAAGAATGACGAATTCGTCGAAGTACGTGTCATGAATGAGGTAGTCGCGGACATCCATGACCATGCGGATGTCAGCCGAGTTTTTCAGCTGAGCGGTCAGCGGCGGGCAGTCGATAACTTCAAACCCGGCGCGCACGAAATGGTGCCGCACAAACGGGAACGAGTTCATGTCGGTCGCATTGTCCTGCGTGTTGCGGCGCGGGACCGAGTTGCCATAACAGCGGTTCATCACGATGCGCCGTGGCACGTCGAGAGCGGGACCGTTCGTCGCCGTCATCAGGCGGCCCGAGGCGATTTCCTGAAGCCACGAGCCTGAATCCTTGGCAAACCGCTTTGCCGCGTTCTCGTTTTTGCGCTTCAAGGAAAGATAGATGTTGTCGTAGTCAACGAAGACTGTGCTCAACAACGAGCCCGTGGACTCCCGCTTCATGATTGACCTGCCCCGCTAGTCTTTGGAAATTTGTTCGCTTGCGGGCAGTTTTTATGAGTCGCAGCATGGCTTCAAGCAACACGACTCCGCTGCCTGTTGCATTCCAGTACCATCGAAAAATATCAATAAATATCAGATGCTTATGTCTACATCTGTGTGCGGAAAGCAGTGGATAACCAAGGCAACCGGCACACGCGGCAAATCTGGTGCGATCGCAAGCCGTAAATGATTCGCGGCACAAGATGGGCGCGCCTATTTGGGCTCCCAATTCGGCGGTGCAAGCTGGAACCCGTCGAACGTGAAACCCGGCGAAACCGTACATCCAACAAGCGACCATGCGCCGAGGCTCTGCGCGCATTGCCAGTACCCGTGCGGCACGATCCCTTGCGGACGCTGACCGTTGGCAAGGTCGCTCCCCAGCGTCACGAACGTTGCCGGCCCGGTCGGCGCTGCAATGCCCAGCGACAAAGGCGCACCAGCATGGAAGTGCCACATCTCGACCGCGTCGACGCTATGCCAGTGCGAACCGCCCCCTTCCCGCAGCAGGAAATAGATCGCGGTGGACATTGCCCGCTCGCATCCCGGCAATGTCGCAGGATCACGGAACGTCTCGGCGAAATATCCGCCCTCGGGATGCGGGGCGAGCCCGAGGATCTCGATGACCTCATCGGCGCTTAGGCCTTCGAGCTTATTGCTGCTGGCTTCCGGGCTCACGCGTTGTCCTTGCGCTTGCGCACTTCCGCGAACACTTCCCAGTCGGCGGCGTCAGCCAATCCCAGGCGTTCGCGCAATCCAGGATCGCTTGCGCGAACGAACGGGCTCGTTGTACGTTCCAGCCCGATCGACGTCGGCACTGTTGGCAGGCCTTTGGCGCGTTTCGCCTCGATGTCCGCCAGCCGTGCCTTGAGGTCGGCGTTATCCGGGTCGACGCCTACTGCGAATTTCGCATTCGACAGCGTATATTCATGGCCACAGTAGACTTGCGTATCATCCGGCAGCGCCATCAGCTTGCTCAATGATGTCCACATCTGCTGCGGGGTTCCCTCAAACAGGCGCCCGCATCCAAGCGCGAACATCGTGTCACCGGCGAAGGCAACCTTGGCGGCTGGAATGTAAAAGCTGATGTGCCCGGACGTATGCCCCGGCGTGTCAAACACCTGAACGTCAAACCTGCCGAATTTGAACGTGTCGCCTTCGCCAACAGCCTTGTCGATACCAGGAATCTTGGCCTGTTCGGCTCTCGGCCCGACGATCTGGCAATTCGTGTTGGCCTTCAACTCAGCGTTTCCACCGGTGTGATCGGCATGGTGATGGGTCGTCAGGATGTGCGTGAGGCTCCAGCCTTTTTCCGCCAGCGCGCATTGCACTGCCGCCGCATCAGGGGCATCGATCGAAGCGGTCAAACCGGCCTCAGCGTCATGAATGAGCACGCCGTAATTGTCGTCGAGGCAGGGAAATTGGTGGATCTGAAGCTCGCTCATGACGTCCTTTCTATTCGTGGTCTTACCGGTCGGCCGTCGCGCAGCGACATCGCGTACGGGCCAATTCATTCAGTGTCGGCGGCAGCAGTGTGTGGCCCCAGCAGGGCCGGACTGACTGGGTTATAACGCCAATTGCCCGCCTTGTGCACCGTCATGGATTGAGCCTGCGGCAACCGTCATTTCCCGTCCTATCTCGCATACCTCTGATTTATGTGCATAATTTCGCGGCATTGCTCATCGTGGCGTATAATCGCGTGCAATCAAGGATGACGCCAGCCTTGGCGCAGGCCAAGCCAGCCACCATGTCACAAAGCCCTCCGTGAACCAGGATCGACCGCGCAGAAAATGAGTATCGACGTTTGCGATCTCCGTGATTTCTACGCGACGCCGCTTGGGCAGGTCGCGCGCCGGCTCGTGGCGGGCCGCATCCGCTCGCGCTGGAGCAAACTGCATGGCGGCACGTTGATCGGGGTCGGCTATGCAACGCCATATCTGGGCCAGTTCCGCAGCGAGGCAACGCGCGTCGGCGCTCTCATGCCGATGACGCAGGGTGCGCTTGTTTGGCCGTCGGAAGGCCCGAAGTTGTCCGCCCTCGTGGATGGCGAGGATCTACCACTGGCCGACAACTCGGTCGACAATCTGATTGTTGCCCACGGCTTGGAAATGGCGGACCGGGTTCAGCCGTTTCTTCGCGAGCTCTGGCGGGTAATGGCGCCCGAAGGCCGCCTGCTGATGGTCGTGCCGAACCGCCGGGGCATCTGGGCGCGAACCGAATTGACGCCCTTTGGGCACGGCACGCCCTACAGCCGCAGCCAGCTCGAAGGTATCTTGAAAGGCGCCATGTTCACGCCCGTCGGCTGGACCAGCGCGCTTTATATGCCGCCGATCAGCCGCAACATGCTCTTGCGCACGGCACTGGCCTGGGAGCGCATGGGAGCGAAAATCACGACGGGGTTTGCCGGCGTCATCATCGTGGAAGCCGCAAAAGAACTGACTGCGCCCATCCCTAAGGCGAAAAAAGTCCGCCAGTTGGCACTGCTTGTACCGAACGTCGAGGGTAGCCCGATAGGCTCACGCAAGCAGCAATAGCCTGTCCCGGACTGGCTCCGGAGCTGTGCTCTATTCCGAAACGTCGCCGCCGACGCCAGCAGGAATATCATCAAGCCTTGGACTTCATTTTTCGGCTGCGCATCCGGAAAACGGCCTTTTCGCCAAGCACGTTCTGCAGCATCAGCGACCGCTTGATCGGCAACCTGCGCCCGGCGCTGTTGAAAGCGACTGCCTCTTCGACGTCGGCATCGACGATCTCGCAAAGGTCGACGAAGTCGGCGATCGTGCACAGGTGCGCATCAGGGCTCGCATACCATGGTTCCGGCAGATTGTTCGTGCGCGGCATCCGTCCCGACATCATCAACTGCGTGCGGATTTTCCAATGCCCGAAATTGGGAAACGACACGATGGCCCGTCGCCCGATGCGCAACAGGTTTTCCAACACCCGCTTGGGCTGCAGCGTCGCCTGAATTGTCAGGCTGAGGACGGCGAAATCAAACGCCTGGTCGGGGTAGTCATCGAGGTCCTTGTCGGCGTCTCCCTGGATAACCGAAAGCCCGCGCGTCACGCAGGCATTGACCTTCTCGCGCGACAACTCCACACCGCGCGCATCGACAGCCTTGGTTTCAGCCAGCAGATGCAGCAGTTCGCCATCGCCGCATCCAACATCGAGCACACGGCTGCCCGGCGCGACCATCTCCGCAATCAGCAGGTGGTCGACGCGGTGTTCGCGCATTGGCTTTCCCGCGGGTTGGCCGGGATCGGGCAGGCCGGTGTTGGGGACAGATCGCGTCAGCATGAGCCGGTCACTTCGTTCTTTCTGTTGCCGGATACGCAAGAGCCGGAGCGTGAGGGGCGAGCGCTTGCTCGCTGTCTGCGTCGGTCAGGATTTCAAGCCGCGCCGTTGTGCGCATGAGCCGATGAAGCCGCGGATGGTGGCAAAGAACTCCGGCTCCTCGAGCAGAAACGCATCGTGCCCCTGGTTGCTTTCAATTTCGACGAACGACACGTTCGCCGCAACAGCGTTGAGAGCTTGCACAATCTCGCGGCTTTCGCGCGTCGGGTACAGCCAGTCGCTGGTGAACGATACGACGCAAAAGCGGGTCTTGGTGCCGCGGAAGGCATTCGCCAGAACGTCACCGTGCTCGGCTGCCAGATCGAAATAATCCATCGCCCGCGTGATGAAAAGATAACTGTTTGCATCGAAGCGGTCGACAAACGTTGAGCCCTGGTGGCGCAGATAGCTTTCGATCTGGAAATCCGCATCGAATGAAAACGTCCGCGCGATCCGGTTTTGCAGGTTGCGGCCGAATTTCTCATGCAACGCATCTTCGGACAGATAGGTGATGTGCGCGGCCATCCGCGCTACAGCCAGTCCGTTCCGTGGAACCTTGCCTTGGGCGTAATAATCGCCGGCAAGCCAGTTCGGGTCGGCCATCACGGCCTGCCGCCCGACTTCGTGGAACGCGATGTTTTGTGGCGAGTGCCAGGCCGCCGTTGCAATCGGCACGGCTGAAAAAACGCGATCCCCATGCCGGGCCGCCCATTCCAGAACTTGCATACCGCCCATCGAGCCGCCGACCACGGAAAAGAGCTGATCGATGCCGAGGTGATCGATCAGGCGGACCTGGGCGTTCACCATGTCGCCGATGGTGATGACCGGGAAATTGAGGCCGTATGGTTTACCCGTTTTGGGATCAATCGATGCGGGCCCTGTCGACCCCATGCATCCACCCAGGATGTTCGGGCAGATGACGAAGAACCGATTGGTATCCACCGGCTTGCCTGGACCCACGAGCTTTTCCCACCAGCCGCCCTTGCCCGTCTTGGGGTGAACATCGGCAACATACTGGTCGCCAGTGAGCGCATGGCACACCAAAACCGCGTTCGATTTGTCCGCGTTAAGTTCGCCATAGGTGTTGTAGGCAATGTCGAAGGGCGCAAGGACCTGCTGGCAGTCGAGCCGCAGACCTTGTGACTCCGGTATGCTAATCCTTTTGCTCGAAGGATGGCGCGCCTCGGAGTACCGGTTCGACGTTTCGTCTTTGATCAAGGGTTGCGCTGTCGACATCGCCGATCCGTTGGGTTTCTGTATTCCGCGCCCGATAGCGCGGTTCAAAGCGGAAAAGAAGGTCCACCGTCAGAATTGCGGCCTGTCCTCGAACCAACCTGCCGTCGAATGGTCCAGGAAAATGCCCGTCAGCCGGGCCGCAGTCCTTCGCCTCATTCCCTCGCCAAGCGGCTGCCACTAGCTATTGCGCGGCGGCGGATTGTCAACTTTTCTTTGCCTTTCAATGGGCCCACTCTTATCACACTTGCTCAACGAAAACGGCCTGGCAAACGATTAGGCCACCGATGCCGCCATCCGGACCCCGCTGAAGAATCCACTTCTACGGGCATTCACGACGATTGCTGCTGCCTCCGCCAGGCCTGATAGCTTTAACCGATACAAGAGACCCAAGAGACCACCCATGACCGCTTCCGCGCCCGCTCCTCGCCCTGGAATTCTCGAAATCGAGGCATACGTCCCGGGCGAAAGCAAATTGCCCGGCGGCATGACGCCGATCAAGCTGTCGTCGAATGAAACGCCGCTCGGGGCCAGTCCTGCTGCAGTTGAGGCCTATCGTACGGCAGCTCAATCGTTGGAGCGCTGCCCAGACGGATCAGCAACCCTTCTTCGCAAGGCAATCGCTGAGACGTACGGGCTGGATTCCGACCGCATTGTCTGCGGTGCGGGTT
>CAYGRH010000116.1:0-8938 GCA_964352165.1 uncultured Hyphomicrobiaceae bacterium
CGGCAGCGTGGATGATTGGATCGGCAGCCTTTTCATCTGCGACTTTGGCATCCTGCTTCGGCAGCGGCACAACCGCACCGGCTGCAAGCGGAGCCGCAACGGGCTTAGGCGCGGCCCCAGAACCCCACGTGGCACGCTCGCCCAGTAAATCTTCGAGCGCAGAGGTCGAGAGTGAAGCATAAGGCCGTTCACCATCCCCGATGGTGGGTTCCGTACCCCAGGTTTCGCGCTCGGCTAGCAGTCCGCTAAGCGCAGTCGCGAGCACATCCGGCGCGACCGGCGTCAAATCAGCCGCAGGCGCATTCTCCGCGGCATGGATGATCGGTTCAGCAGCCGCCCTAACGGCGGCACGAGCCGGAGCCTTCGGCAAAGGGAATTGCGCGCCCGCCGCAAGAGGGGCTGCAACCGGTGCGCCTTCGACGCCAGCGCCCCACGTGGCGCGCTGCCTCAAAAGTTCATCGAGGCTCAATGTCGTCAACACGGACACGTCAGCCCCCGAAGCGCCAACTGCATCGCTAGAGGCGACTTTGTCCCCGCTCGCGCTCGATCCGGTAGACCATGACTCACGCTCTTGGAATAACGAAGCGAGCGCTGCATCGATATCCTCGGCCGCAATCGGCGTGAGCTTGGCTGCCGGCGTGATCTCGGCGGCGTGGATGATCGGATCGGCAACATCTTTGGCAACGGCCTTGGGCTCAGCCTTCGGCAGAGGGAACGTCGCGCCCGCTGCCAGCGGTGCCTCAACGATACGCGCATCAGAACCTGAACCCCAGACCGCTCTCGCCCGCAATAGGCTTTCCAGATCGGCGGTCGGGAGCACGGCATATAAAGCCTCTCCCGGCTCTTTTGCCATTTCGATGAGTGGGGTCGTTCCAGAAGCATTATTCTCGGCGACATCTGTCGGCTTGCCTGCTGGCGAATCCCAGGGAGCTGTTCCCCAGCTCGCCCGTTCACTTAGCAATCTATCAAGCGCCGCGCGGATCTCGTCCTGCGACACAACCTGCATCGGAGAATCGCCAGACTGAACATCCGCGCCCGCCGCAGCCTCTTCAGAATTCATAGGTTTGCCATCGGGGTTCACGACAGCCTGAACTGCCACAGTCGCACCACCTGCCGAACGATCGCCCATGCCTGCTGCCCACTTCTCGCGTTCAGCCAGCAAAGCCTTAAGCGCATTGTCGACCTGTTCAGGAGAAGCCGTTTGAGAACTGGAAAACGCGCTATCAGTCTCCGTTCCAGGGCCCAGCAATGCGCGCAGGCTGAGGATATCGCTCAATTTCCATCCGCGCTGATCATCGCCGAAGTCGGCAACGCGCTTGCTCGGTGACGTCCCCCACGAGGCTCGTTCTTCAAGCAGCGCCGCAAGCGCTGCATCGAGGTCCTTCTGCTGTACGCCAACCGGTTGGCCGTCACCTTCCGCCTCAGCCTTGTTCCAGAAATCCCGCTGCGCCATGTGATCGGCAAGCGCTTTATCTAGTTGTTCAGGCGTTACAGCCTGCGCCATTCGGAATGAAGCGCCAGCTTCGGGAGCACTCCACAACGAGCGCATTTCTAAAACCGCATCAAGCCGCCAGCCTTGCTGACGCGCCTCGGTCTCGCCAACAGACCGACCGGCTTCCAGGGCTTGCGCCAACTCAAAGCTTGGTGACAAAGCGCCGTTGGACGCTTGCCCGCCGATAAGATCACCGTCCTGAGCCTGATACGCTTCAAACGCAGCACGAGCTGTGACCGACGGAGTCGACCACGAGCGGGGCTCGTCCTCCGCCCACAAACAGGAAATAGACGCGCTCGGCTCAACGCAGTTGGGACCATACGAAAATTCTACAGGGCTTTGCGCCTGCGCTGGCGCATATGCCAGGGCGGCAAGGCAAAGGGCAATTGGGGTACGCTTCATAACCGGTTCCTTGCGATGGGATTCTTTCGCCATTATGTCGCGGTTTACCTTAATCAGTGGTAGCGATCCGACCTAATATCGGCATCAGATTCACTTTTTCAAAGAAACATCAACGCTCAATACGGAATCTATTGTTTACCTTCGTAAATCGCCTTCAATCAATTGCCCCGCAACAGTGCAATCTGCGTTAATTCCGGCCCAGGCCCCACCTAGAAACTTCGATAGGATTATCCAATTAGTGGGCTTGGAGAATTCCACGAAGTTTGAAATTGCGTCACCTCTACTCCATGGCCCCGCCCCAAAACAGACCGTGGCCAGCCGAGAGACGCAGCAAGCCAAACGACTTGGATCAGCAGGATAAGTCCTCAATAGTGGCTTGCGAGGCTGAGCGCCACCGTAAGTGCCAACGATCTTGAAGGCCACAATCCCTCGTCCAAAAAATTCCACAACCCGTGGCAAACCCGTCGTTGGATGATCACCGGGCATCAAGACGCGCCGCTTCACCGCAGCACATTGTATGCGCCCACTGATGGCCTTTAGGATTTCACTCCAACCAACCCGTATATTCGAGCGTCCCGGCTTTGGCATTGCCTGCGACCCATGAAAGGCGGCCACCATACCTCACATGCGTATTCGCAATAAAAAACGGCGGGAATGAAACCACTCCCGCCGCCGATGACCTTAACTTATATGCAGGCCGTGGGGCCTTATCGCGCGATGAATTCAATTCTGCGGTTCTTAGCCCGGTTTGCGCGCGACGTATTCGCCACGAGAGGCTTCGTTTCTCCATAGCCAACCGAAGTCAATCGATCCGCCGACACGCCCTTACCGACGAGGTAAGTTTTCACCGATGCGGCGCGGGCATCCGAGATCCGCTGATTTACAGCATCTGATCCCGAACTATCCGTATGACCGGCAATCTCGATATCCAAATCACCACACGCCTTGATGGCTTCGACGACCTTGTCGAGCGTTACATACGAAGCGGCATCGATCTCAGCACTGTTGGTGCTGAACTGGATGCCACCATCCTCGACCGTACGCTTGACGTCATCTTCGCAAGCCTGCGCGGCCTCGGTTTTGACGCTTGGCGCCCCGGCGTTGGTTGCCGAACCGGGAGCAGTCCCCCATCCCTCTCGCTCCGCCAATAGCTTTTTCAGTGACGACGAAAGCTGATCCTGAGGGACCGCCGTCAACTGCGCCACCGGAGCGTTGTCGGCCGGATTTATGATGGGCTCGCCCGCAGGCCCGGACACGTTGCGAGGCTCGGATTTCGGCAGAGGACGGATAGCGCCGACTGCCAGAGGGGCAACGACCTGCTTGGCCGGTGGACCTTTACCCCAGCCCTCGCGCTGAGCCATGAGTGCGCCAAGATCGCTGGTCGCCAGGCTCGCATAACCCGCATCAGAGGCAGACGGCGACGAGGTCTCCGGATCGCTTGCACCAGTACCCCAGGCTTCCCGTTGAGCAATAAGGGCTGCTGCATCGCTCGTAATCAGCGCGGGATACCCGGCCACATTTCCATCAGACTTAGCATCCGATCCAGACGGTGGAGCAGCACTCCAGCCCTCGCGTTCGGCAAACAGCGACTTCAGCGAGGCAGAAATCTGATCCAGTGGCACGGCTGTCAATTGCGCGACCGGCAGGTTGTCTGCCGCATGCACGATAGGCGGGCGCACGACGCCGCCTGCCTTTTTCGGCTTGTCCTTCGGCAACGGGAACACAGCACCACGCGCCAACGGAGCTTTGATAGGCTCTGTTTTTGGGCCAGGACCCCACACCTCGCGCTGCTCGATTAGCGTCGAAACCGAATTGGTTGCCAGCACGGCGTATCCGGTGAAGGGCTCATCGCCCCAACCAGCCCGCTCAGCCAAAAGTGACTTCAAAGACGTTTCGATCTGCGATTGCGGAACCGGCGTCAACTGCGCAACCGGCACAATCTCCGCGGCATGAACGATAGGGTCAGCGGACGGGCCGTCTGCCTTGCGTGTTTCTGATTTCGGCAACGGGAATTGAGCGCCCGCAGCCAGCGGCGCGTCGACCTTGGCTGGCGCTGGCCCGGTCCCCCACGCTTCGCGCTGCTTCATCAATGCCGACAATGACGTGGTGTCGAGCACCGCATACCCGCCTGGATCGCTCGGCGCCGCAGCGGATGACTGCCCGCCATTCTTGGGAAGCGGGAATACCGCTCCGGCAGCGAGTGGAGCTTCCACCACTTTCGGCTCTGGTCCCGGCCCCCACGACTCCCGCAGGCTCATGAGGTTCGACAAATTGTCGGTTGGCAGAATGGGGTAACCGGCTTCGCTGGTCGAAGCAGGAGGCTTTGGAGTAGCTTCTGGCGACGCCCCGGCGACCTTGATTTCACCGGAGGCATTGTCCGTGCCTGTCGTGGCTGTATCGATGAGATCTTTGTCGAGGCCCGCGCCGACCTGCTCTTCAAGGCATTGCGACAATAGTCGGTAGCTCTTGTCGTACGGGAGTTTGACCTGTGCCAGACAGTCTTTGCGATAAGCATCGGGCACAAGGTCCCAACCGCCGGACAACGCCCGTTTCGCCACACCCTCGTTGAGCTGGCATTGCCCGGGAAATCCTTCCCCCTTGCATAGCCCGCTAACATCCCATTCAGGCAATTCAACAGCCTGAGCCGATCCGGCAATTCCAAAGACCAAGATGGCCGCAGCCAAGCGACGCATTACCATTTATCCCTCCCAAGGACATAAGTTACGTTTTTTCTTCTGAGCCTGTATCGGTCACGCGCCTTGCGCGCCTTACTTTTTCCCTTAAATTCCAGGCTATCACACCAAAGAGCAACCCTTATGGGAAGATATGTCGAATCTTGATGTTACGACTGCGCGCGAAAGCCAGATAAAAATCCATGACGCCGAGGCCTTCGAGGGCATGCGCAAGGCCGGCAGGTTGGCTGCCGCAGCCCTCGATATGTTGACCCCGCATGTCGTGCCCGGCGTCAGAACCGAGGAACTTGATGATCTCGTAATGGACTTCGCGCTGCAGCACGGGGCCACGCCGGCCCCCTTGAATTATCGGGGTTTTCCCAAGGCGATATGCACATCGGTTAACCACGTTGTCTGTCACGGCATCCCCGGCCCCAAGCCGCTGAGGGAAAGCGACATCATCAATATTGACGTCACATTGATTGTCGACGGTTGGCACGGCGACACCAGCCGCATGTACGGCGTCGGCGAAATTTCACGCCGCGCCGAAAGACTGATCGAAGTTACCTACGAAGCGCTGATGTTGGGCATCGCCGCGGTCAAACCGGGCAACACGACCGGTCATATCGGCGAGGCGATCCAGACATTTGCGGAAGGCGAGCGCTGTGCAGTGGTACGTGATTTCTGCGGTCACGGCCTTGGACAGGTGTTCCACGATCGCCCCAATATCCTCCATTACGGAGAAGCTGGAACGGGCCCCGCCCTACAGCCGGGCATGTTCTTTACTATAGAACCGATGATCAATCTGGGGCGCGCTCATGTCAAAGTCCTACCCGACGGCTGGACTGCCGTCACGCGCGACCGCCAGTTGTCCGCCCAGTTCGAACACACCATCGGCGTGACAGAAACGGGATGCGAGATCTTCACCACATCGCCTGCTGGCTTTCATTGCCCGCCCTATCAGATAGGCTAGAGCCTGATCGGTTTCGGTTATAGCTTTCGCCGGGCCCGGCGCATCGATGACGCAGCAGCGAGAGCATAAGGCGCGCGCCATGGGCATCAGCGCCAAATAATATTGGTCCGGACGGGTGAATGACGAAGGGTTCGGGAAAATCGCTGAAGAGTGAAAGGCGCGGACAGTCGGGGATGACTTCCACCAGCCCTTTTGCGGGCACAGGCACGACAAACACGCACCAGATCTCCGCCGCACTCACATCAGCTGAAACCGATAAGGCTGCTCAGCAAGGCCATCTGTTCGAAACCGATACCGGCAACATAGAAAAATCCGTCATCAATCCTGATGACCCAGCGCGCGACAGGGGGACTGCCGCGACCGACAAAGCATCCACTGAGGCCCCCGCCCCGACGGCACCTCCACCACTCCACCTGGGCCATCGCGAACGCCTTCGCCACCGCTTCCGGACTGGCGGTGCCGATGCACTTCCCGACTACGAACTCCTCGAGCTGGTGTTGTTCCGCGCAATTCCGCGCCGGGACACCAAGGACTTGGCAAAACGCTTGATTGCCCGTTTCGGCTCGTTTGCGGAAGTCATCAACGCACCGGTCGCACGGCTAAAGGAGGTCAAGGACGTTGGAGAGGCGGTCATTACTGAGCTAAAGCTGATCCACGCCTCTGCATTACGGCTCACTCGCTCAACAATCATCGAAAAACCGGCGTTGTCGTCCTGGCAGCAGGTGATCGAGTACGTCACAGCCGCTCAGGCCTACGAACACCGCGAAATATTCCGGAT
The DNA here is from genome assembly GCA_964352165.1 of uncultured Hyphomicrobiaceae bacterium. Lineage (GTDB taxonomy): Bacteria > Pseudomonadota > Alphaproteobacteria > Rhizobiales > Hyphomicrobiaceae > CAYGRH01. The sequence continues at coordinate 6,318 of CAYGRH010000116.1, forward strand.
TTTGTTCCTTGATAAGAAAAACCGCCTGATCGCAGACGAAATCCAAGGAACCGGCACGGTCGACCACACGCCGGTCTATATTCGAGAAGTCGTCAAACGCGCACTGGAACTTTCCTCCACCGCGATCATTCTCGTACACAACCACCCTTCTGGCGATCCGGCACCCTCGCGGGCCGACATCGACATGACCAAAATGATCGAAATAGCCGCCAAACCATTGGGAATCTCGGTGCACGATCACATTATTGTAGGGCGCACCGGGCACGCCAGCCTTAAGGCTTTGCGATTGTTTTAGTTGATGAAAGCGACTTACCGGGTCTTCGTTTCCAAGCCACGCCACCCAGGCTCAGTGCGCTGATTGCCCTCTTGCGGCACAATCCACTTCATCAGAACGCACTACTGGGTGCTAGCATGATGCCCCCAACTAAGAGGCCAGACTTGATCCAACCTCACCGCCAAAGCCAGACGAATTCATTTTCCTGAAGAGGCCAATTGACGCCAAGCGCGATAATTCGACGACCGACGATGAGAAAACCGATCAAACCATACGATCTCGATTGGCCGGCGCTTAGCCTAAAGGCTCCAGCCCTGGCCGGCAGCCTTGCGTTTCGCAAATTTTGCACGCCGGCCTTGTCGGAGCGCCGCGCTGTAGATCATGCGGCGTTGGTCAACCGTGCGCGCTATCATCTGCGCCAAGCCCGTCGTCAGCGCATCAAGGCTGCCGATGCTGACGTCGAAATCTACTGGTTTGAACCCGACACCGCCGACGCGAACACGAAGACGATCCTCCTTGTCCACGGCTGGACGAGCGAAGCGTCATTCATGACCGCCATTGCCGAACCGTTGCGACGGTCGGGCCATCGCGTCCTAATTATGGACTGCCCAGCCCACGGCATGAGTTCTGGGTCGCAAACCAGCCTGATCGGTTGTGCTCGCGCATTCCTTGAAGTCCTCGATGCAGCAGACGCGGCCGGTCACCCTGTCGATTCCTGCGTGACGCATTCTATGGGATCGCTCATCGCACTATTGGCATCCGTCGGCGGGGCTCCATTCTCGCGCGCCCACGTTCTCGACCGCTACGTTTTCATTGCCTCACCGAACAGGTTCCAGGATGTCACCTCAGACTTCGGCCAGCGGCTCGGGCTGACACCTATGGCCCAGCGCTATTACGAGCGCCACGTCGAGCGGGTTGCCCACCGCCCCATGAAGCGCTTCACAGCCTCGGAGTATCTCAAAGCCATTAGGCGCCCGGCACTACTCATCCACAGTGATGACGACCAGGAAATCACGATACAGAACGCAATCGAAATGGACCGCGCTTCCGATTTTTCCGAATTGAAGGTTTTTTCAGGGATGGGCCACCGCCGCATCCTGTTTGCTTCCCCGGTCATTCGAGCCGTGGTGTCCTACTTCAAGGTCACGCCGACAATCACTCACAGCAAACAAGCATCATCAAGCATGCAACAGGGCGCATCGCCGTCGTAATCATTGACGCAAAGGGAATTCTATTCAGCGCGGGATCGTGAATTTGTAAGTCAGTCCCAGACCGCCGAAGAATTGGTCTTCGGTCTCAACCACTGGACTGTCCGCAGCATCTCCGACCAACCGGCTATACTTACCGGTAAGCTTCAACGTCCAGCGGTCATCAAGCGCGACATCGCTTGCCAGTTGAAGATATACGTCCTTCACACCTGAATCCGCATCGTAAGCAGTTAAGCCCGAGCGCGCCGATTGAGCTGCAGTGATCCCGAAATAAGAGCCCATATAGTCTTCGTCAGCCCACGTCGCGCCAACGGTTGCAGTAATTGCTACAGCCGGAGCCAGATTGAACCGACTTTCACCACCGAATTTCAATTGCCCGCCTGTATCGTCGCCACCGACCTGATGCGCATAAGAGGCAAACGCAGCAAAAGGCCCTACCCGATAAGCCGCAAAGCCGCCGAGCAGTACGCCGCCATCGACGTCGCCAAGGCCGGTCAGCCTGTCGGCATCGTCCTCGTCACGGCCAAAGCGGTAACCAGCGACGGGACCAGCTTCAAAGCCATAGAGATTGAGCAGACGGAAGCGAACATCATCGATGCCTTTGAACTGCACAAAGCCGCCTTCACCGTAACCCGTCGTGCCGGAAGGCGCGACGATCGGAGCCCCGATCACTTCGTATTCGTCGGAGCCTTCGTATTTGGGCCTGACCGCGACAATGCCCCCGGCCTGCAGATTGAGATCACCGTTGCCGAAAAGGCCGCCTTCTCCGAACATTCCGCCAGCCTGGGCAGGCGCAGAAATCCCCGCGCTCAGGAGAACCGCACCAACAGCCAGCATCGCAGCGCATGACATGGATGCAGCAACCCGCGCGCCCGCTCTTCCGAAGTTCGAAAATCTCATTAAGCCAAGGCCCCCGCAGTCATTCCAATAGGCCGTCCTCACGTACGCGAAGCGACCCGAATTACGCACCGTCCCTGCAGACGGAACTGGCCGATCAGTTAATCGCTTCCCGAACCGGCGCCATACGCTCATGATTACTTACCGCGAGATTGGGTTTCTAGATGATGAATACGAGTCATTCTGGCCCGTTCCCGCCGCCATTGTTGCTCTCAGACAACAGCTCCCATTGGGCCCCATGC
>CAYGRH010000117.1:0-8926 GCA_964352165.1 uncultured Hyphomicrobiaceae bacterium
GTGTAGACGTCCGACTTCAGCAAGTCGGCAAGGTCGACCATGAGCTTGGGCGATGTCACGAGGTAGAGATAAGCCAGCGGAAGAATGAATACCGAAGCAAGGCTGAGGACGGGAATCGCAAAGTCGCGGTGGAAGATTGACAGGTCGACCGAGCCGAGAGAGCCCAGGCCATTGATGGCTTCGTCGTTGCGGTGGGACAGCGGAAGCCATTTCGAGGCGAACGCTGTTTTGGCTTTGTCGATATTTCGCTTGCGATAAAAAAACAGCTCTCGATGGTCGAGGTATCGCGCGACGAAATAGAACACGATGAATGGGAGCGACATCAATGTTGTCGCGATAGCGAGTGCCAGTCCCTGGTTCGCGTTCTGGATGGACCTTTGTCCGTCGAACAGTTCGGCTGCCAGATAAAAGACCAGCATGAACAACAGCATCAGGGAGGCGATGAACAATGCCTTCAGGAGTATCGGAAGGCGCAGGAACAAGTAGCGTTCCTTGCGCAGTTCGACGAACGGCGTGCCGACGGTGATCCACCGGCGCAGCCCAGTTAGCGGTTTGCGCGTGACCGCGCTCTGCATGAGGGCCGATGAAATTACAGAGCCGCCGTGGCTGTGGCCGATGACGCAGTAGCTCTCGCCCTGGTCTTCGAGCGCTCGCAACTCGGACAGCAAGCGACGGCCGGCGATGCGCCGTTCGGCTTCGGAGTTATTGCCGCTCCAAATGAAGGGCTTGAATTCCAGTTTCCCGTCGGTGCCGTCGATGTGGCGCGCCAGATCGGTTTGGAAATGCGAGCCTGGCTGCCACCATTGGCGAAGAGAAGGGTCTGTATCTGCCCCCGATGCAGCGTCAGCGCTTCCTGCGATGTGGGCAAAGGTCCCGTGCACCGTTACGATTGTCGCCATCGTTTCTACTCCCTCGGTGCATTTCATTAGGCATTACTTCAAGCAGTACTTCGCCGGTTTTTTGCGGCTTGCATACACTGTGGGCTAAGCCTGGAAGCCGACTGCAACCGGCTACCTTCTAGCACGTCAGAAGGCGGCGCTGCCCATCAGCGCCGCCTGTGTACATGAAATTATGTTTTCCGGCCTCTACTTGGCGGCTTCGGCTTTCTTGGCAGGTTCGTCTTTCTGGGTTGCCACATCGGGATAACGCTTCGGGCACTTCTTGTGCACGAAGTCATTGACCTCTTCGATGATTTCCGAGTGGAACAGCCCGAAGTTGTCCTCCAGTTTGGCCGCCGTCCAGATCGCGCCCTTGACGACCGTCGGAGCTTCGATATCTCCGATATTGAGCCAGGCTTTTTGAGCCTTGCCGTCCTTGAATTCGATCTTTGGTGCCATGGCGATGTTGATCTTGGTGACTTCTTCGCCGCGTTCGATCTCGCATTTGACGGTATGCTTCGGTAGCGCCAGCGTGTGAGCGGGTTTTGTTACCGCATCCACGATCAGGGCACGGCTTGCCTCCAAGTCCACGCCGCAGCGTGCATCGCCGAAGCCCCAGTCGAGGCTTTTTTCCTTGGCACCCTTGGACAGTTTCTCCTTGGCCCACGTCTTTGACAGATTGCATTTCAGGTCATCGCCGATGCCAGGCTTAGTGATCACCATGGTGCAAAGTGATTGTTCGCAGGCCTTGAGCTTTTCTTCCTCGTCGGGGATTTCGTCTAGAGCGAGGGCCGGGGCGACGCTTACGCAAATTGCGAGCGCAGCTACAGCCGCCGATGTCAGATTGATTATCGAGTTGCGTAGTGGAACAGAAAAGGCGCTGGCTTGAGCGCCCGACGGTGACGTCATGTGGGGTCCCCCGGATTAAATTCCAACAACGGCTGTGCACGTCCGCTGGTTCTCGAAATGATGGCCGGCCTTAGCCGACGCGCGACGTACTGCTTCAATTTTCCGCGGCATGCATCAGCGGTGATGACCGTCATTTGAGGACGACGCGGACAGCATTCCGCTGAAGCGAGATTTGGTCGCGAATGAGGCACAGGAGGGGTCGGTGGCAAATGTTACACGGCATTGCGACGATGGCGGCTCGGGTGTGACTTGGCGGCAATAATCTCCCGGCGAGCCGCGCCGCACTTTCAGTGATGGTCAGCCGTCGGGACGGATGATTATGCGCTGCTATTTCGCCCGATCACCGGTGGCGTCTTTCGCCGCCGTCTTCTTGTCGCGCGCCGCTTTCTTTTTGGCCGCGCGAGCTTCCTTCTTGCGTTGTTTCTTCTTGGCTCGTCGCTCGGCTGTCTTGCCGTAGTTCTTTTCGCACTTGTTGTGAATGAACTTGTTGATCTGGTTGACCATGTCCTTGTGGAAGATGCCGATCGAATCTTCCAGCACGGCGGCCGACCAGATCAGGCTCGAAAGCACGGGCGGGCCGTCGACCTTCTTCAGTTTCAGCCAGACCTTTTTCACCTTGCCGTTTTCGAATTTCATTTTCGGTGCGAGGCGGACCGTAAGCGGCTCGACCTTGTCGCCGGAACCGACTTCGCATTGCACCTTTTGTGGGCGGAGGCTGTATTCGTATTCCTTCGCCGTGATGGCCTCGATCATCTCGGCGCGCTTCAAGGCGATTTTGATGTCGCAACGCGCGTCGCCGAAGCCCCAATCCATTTTTTTGGATTTTGCGCCCTTGTCGATGTCGGACTTGCCCCAGTATTTGCCGATATCGCAACGGAGCCGGCCTTTGGTGGGCCCCTTGTCGAGAAGGACGCGGCACAAGCTTTCCTCGCAGGCGGCGAGGCGCTCTTTCTCGTCCTCGCGGGCTTCCAGAGGAGCAGAGGTTGCGGCGGTCGTGAGCAGCGATGAGATCAATGCCGCCATCGCCACCACAACTGCCCAGCTCGGCAGATTAGGATACATGTGCTTTCTGTTCCTTGTAATTCCCGCCAACCGCAGCCCTGTGAGATATTTGTTACCAATTGGCAGGCGTGCCGGCCGGGCGCGCGCTCTCGAATGCCGTCAACAGCCCTCGGTGAGCCATGAATGTTCTTGCGCGTGGCAACGGTCATTCAAACTGGTTTGCCATAATCGTCAATTCGGTTAGATATTTGGCGCGCTCTGGCAGATCGTCGTTCGGTTGTGGGGCGAAACTACTGTTGCAGCAGCGGCGCAACTTGCGTTGTTCGATTGGCTGGCCCCGTTGAGGTTGGCTTTCGATTGCAAGCGGATGCCCTGTGGTTGCGGATTTTTTGTGGCGAGAACACGCTTTAGGAGGTGAATTCATGGGTCTTGAGCTTAAGGGTGGTCACCCTGACATGGACTACAACGAACATGGCAAGACGTACGCCGGTTTTATCCGTGCCTCCGTCATTACCAGCGTGGTCATTGCTCTGATTCTTGTCGGAATGCTGTTTACGCTCGTTCCTTAAAAGCTCCCGGCTTTGAAATCGCAGCCTTCGAAATTCCCTGCCTATCGGTTTGAGGCAGGGATCGACGATGTGTGATTTGAAAGTGGGATACTGGCCTAGGTGCTGTTCCAGGTGAGGCGGGGATTTTTTCGCCGCAGCCGTAAATATTGGCCGAATGGGTGATTTGAACAGCGTCACTGAATAGGTTAGGACTGTTAAAAGATAGACGGCAGCAGAAGCGCTAAGTGCTTTTTGCTGCCGTCGTGTGTCCTGCCCAGCGGTTCCCCAGAGGTTGTTGACCATTTCGGTGGTTGTGTTCCACTGAATCTCGTCCCGCGCGGTGCAGTCTTGGGTCGATCGTTTCGGCCGCCGTTTCAACGAGGATGCCAGGGCTTCAGGTGCCCAGGGATCTGCAGTGGATGATTACATGGTCACGATTGCCGTAACTGCTGAAACTTCCGATGAACCTCGCGTCGCCGCCTCTCCTGAAACCGTAAAGAAATTTGTTGCCGCCGGTTGTGCTGTGAAAATCGAAAGCGGGGCCGGGCTTCGTTCGCGATTTTCCGATGAGGATTACAAGGCGCAGGGTGCGGAGATCGCAGCCAGTGCGGCCGATGCCGTGAGTGGCGCGGATATTCTTCTCAAGGTTCGCCGGCCGAGTGTGGAAGAGGTGAGCGGTTTGAAGCCGGGCGGGGTCGTTGCCGCGATGGTCGATCCTTACGGCAACATCGATGGCCTGTCCGCGCTGGCCGACACCAAAGCCTCCATTTTCTCCATGGAATTCATGCCGCGCATTTCGCGCGCGCAGTCGATGGACGTGCTGTCAAGTCAGGCCAACCTTGCCGGCTACAAGGCGGTTATCGATGCTGCGGCGCTGTTCCAGCAAGCAATGCCGATGATGATGACGGCTGCCGGGACAGTTCCCGCAGCCAAGTGTTTTGTCATGGGAGCAGGGGTTGCCGGGCTGCAGGCCATCGCGACAGCGCGGCGTTTGGGGGCGGTCGTATCGGCGACAGACGTGCGTCCGGCGGCTAAAGAACAGGTTGCTTCGCTCGGCGCAAAATTCATCGCCGTCGAAGATGAAGAATTCAAGCAGGCACAGACGGCTGCAGGCTATGCCAAGCCGATGTCGGCTGAGTACCAGGCCAAGCAGAAAGAGCTCGTCGCCAACCACCTGAAGATCCAGGACATGGTGATTACGACGGCGCTTATTCCCGGCAGGCCGGCACCGATCCTGATCACCAAGGACATGATCGCAGGCATGAAGTCGGGCGCCGTAATCGTAGACCTCGCTGCTGAACGCGGCGGCAATTGCGAAGGTGCGGTCGCGGGCGAAACGACGGAGACGGCGAACGGCGTGAAGATTGTCGGAACGCTCAATCTGGCCGGTGCGCTGGCGATCAACGCCTCAAGCCTCTACTCCAAGAACCTGCTGGCGTTCATCAGTCTGATGATCTCCAAGGAGGACAAGTCCCTGGCGATCGATTGGGACGACGAAATCATCACAGGTACGCTCGTGGCCAAGGACGGAAAGCTCGTTCATCCGAGCCTTGCGCCAGCGGCCTCCTGAGGAGCTTTTTGACATGACAACTTTGATCAGACGCGCCCTGCCGAGCCTGCTGCTTGCGGCCGGGCTCTTCGCGTTCATTCCTGCCGCTCCTGCCTTTGCTGCCGGTGGCGGCGATATCGACCCTTGGGTCTATCAGATCATGGTGTTCGTGATCGCGATTTTCGTCGGCTATTACGTCGTGTGGAGTGTCACTCCGGCACTGCATACACCTTTGATGTCGGTGACGAACGCGGTGTCGTCGGTGATCGTGGTAGGCGCGCTTCTTGCGGTCGGCATTACGCTGATCGATTCAGGATCGGTTGCAGCCAAGATCTTTGGATTCCTCGCTCTGGTGATGGCCTCGGTCAACATCTTCGGCGGCTTCCTCGTTACTCAGCGCATGCTCGCCATGTACAAGAAAAAAGAACCGAAGCGCTAATCCGCGTTTCGCCAGTCGGCCTTAGGGTCCGGGGGCTTTTCTACCAATGTCGGCAAATTTCGTTGCTCTTTCGTATCTCATCTCGGGCGTCCTGTTCATTCTGGCGCTGCGCGGGCTTTCTCATCCTGAATCCTCACGGCAGGGCAACCTGTATGGGATGATCGGCATGGGCATTGCCATCGTCGTGACGCTGACGCAGCTCAAGGACGCTGGCAGTTTCATGACGTGGCTGTTGATCTTCGGCGGCCTGGGTATCGGCGGTGCGATCGGTGCCAAGGTCGCTCGCGATATCCCGATGACGTCCATGCCCGAACTTGTGGCAGCCTTCCACTCACTGGTAGGTTTGGCTGCGGTGTTCGTGGCGGCAGCAGCGGTTTATGCGCCGGAAGCGTTCGGGATTCTCAACGATCCAGATAACCCGGCGGCCGGCATCAAGGCGGCAAGCCTTCTTGAAATGTCGCTAGGTGCCGCCATCGGTGCCATCACATTTACCGGCTCGGTCATCGCGTTTGGCAAGCTCAGCGGACGAGTCTCCGGCAAGCCGATCATTTTGCCAGCCCGGCATGCCGTGAATATCGGACTGTTTGCGCTTCTTGTCGTGCTGATCATCATGTTCATGCAGTCCGGTGGATCGTCGGTCTTGTTCTGGGCGATTGCGATCCTGGCGCTGATCTTTGGCGTGCTCATCATCATCCCGATCGGCGGGGCTGACATGCCCGTCGTGGTGTCGATGCTGAACTCTTATTCGGGTTGGGCTGCTGCCGGTATCGGTTTCACGCTCGGCAACGTGGCGCTTATTATCACTGGCGCGCTTGTTGGTTCGTCCGGTGCGATCCTGTCCTACATCATGTGTAAGGGCATGAACCGCTCGTTCATCTCGGTGATCATGGGCGGCTTCGGTGGCGAGACGGCTGGTCCGTCAGGCGACGGCGAGCAAAAGCCTGTAAAGCTTGGTGCGGCAGAAGATGCTGCCTACCTTCTTAAGAACGCGCAGAAGGTCATCATCGTGCCCGGCTACGGTATGGCGGTCGCCCAGGCTCAGCACGCGCTGCGTGAAATGGCGGATGCGCTTAAGGAAGCTGGTGTCGAGGTGAAGTACGCCATCCATCCGGTCGCAGGACGCATGCCCGGCCACATGAACGTGCTTCTGGCCGAGGCCAACGTGCCCTACGACGAAGTGTTTGAGCTTGAAGACATCAACTCTGAGTTCTCGCAAACCGATGCGGTCTACGTGATCGGCGCGAACGACGTGGTCAACCCCGCGGCTGAAGACGACAAGTCGTCTCCTATCTATGGCATGCCGGTATTGCAGGTGTGGAAGGCGGGTACGGTGTTGTTCAACAAGCGTTCTCTTGCTTCGGGATATGCCGGCATCGACAACACGGTGTTTTACCGCGACAACACGGTCATGGTGCTTGGCGATGCCAAGAAGATGACCGAAGAGATCGGCAAGGCCATCAAGGACTGACGTGAATCTTCGTGGTTGCGTTGCGGGCAGGCGAGCCGGTTAATGGTGGCGCGGGGGTGTTGATTCCATCTGGATGGATAACCTCTCCCGCCTCGCAACTTGGCCGTCTGTTTTCGGTCGCCATTCACGACGTTTTTGATGCTTCGACGCGTTTCCGTATTTCTGATTACTGCCAGCACGCTTGCCTATCTTGGCGTGCTCGCTGGGCTGTTCGTCTTGCAGCGTGACATGGTGTTTGACACCTCGGACCGCAGCGGGCTGGCGCGTTCGGGTGTGCTTGCGATACCGGGAAGCACGCGGATCTCGATCACCACGCCTGATGGCCAAACCCTTGCTGGATGGTATCGCCCGCCTGCCGACGATAAGCGCGTGGTTTTCCTATTCCTGCATGGCAAAGGCGGAGGGCTTTCAGACAAAACCGGTCGCTGGCGGCGCATTGCGGACATGGGGGCCGGCGTGCTCGCATTTTCGTATCGTGGGTTTGCCGGATCGACCGGGGCCCCCAGCGAACAGGGGTTGGCGATCGACGCGAAGGCGGCATTCGACTGGTTGCGCCAGAAGCATGACGGCGATCGGATCGTTTTGCATGGGCTATCGCTAGGGACCGGCGTTGCTGCACGGCTGGCTCGTCAGGTGGATGCACGCGCGCTGGTGCTCGAAGCCCCATACACCGCGATCGTGGATGTGGCGGGCGAACGCTATCCCTGGCTGCCGGTTTCGTACCTGTTATCCGATCAGTTCCGGACACGAGAGATCATAGCGGACGTAGACGAGCCCTTACTGATCGTGCACGGCGACCGCGACAGCGTGATCCCAGTCGAGCACGCGGAGGCGCTGTTTGCGCTCGCACGTGAGCCGAAAAAGTTTGTTCGGGTTCCTGGTGGCGATCACCATACCCTGGTGCGGGATGGCATTTACGGGTTTATCGCCGATTTTCTGAAACGTTTCGATCCCGAACTCGTGCCGCAATAAACGGCCGGCCACTGACCGCATTTTTGAGCTGATCGAGGGCAAACGGGGCTGTACTTCCGGTGTTTCCTGCTGTTTTCGGGGGATTTCATTAACTCTTGAGATCGCCTTCCCGCTTTCCTGCGTTGATGTATCATGACCGTTAAACGTTCGTCCTCTGGTTCGGAATTGGGCTGGCAGGCATGCGAGATGCGAGGTGGGCATGAGGCAGGCGATTCTTACGATCGCTGGTATCTTTTTCCTGCTGGCGCCATTTTCAGTGGCGCAAGGCAGCCCGACAGGCAGTGCGACGGCCGGGCAGCTTAAAATTGCAGGGCAGACGCAGCAGTGCACGGATTTTCGTGGTCGCTCGGTGCAGACCATGCAGATGGCCGAGCTGGGAGATGTCGGCCGGGCCTGGGTGGTGAATACGGTTCCTTATATCCTTATCGACCCGACGGTACTGCGCACGCTGCCGGCCAAGCTTCAGTTGTTCTTTTTTTCGCATGAATGCGCGCACCATGTTCTTGGGCACTGGTACAAGCGCATGATCAATAATGAGAACGACGCCGACTGCTGGGCCATTCGGCGCGGGCGAGATCTTGGGCATTTTTCCAGGCAGGATGTGTCCTCGTTTGCGCCGTGGCTTGCCAAAAGCGGCGGATCAAAGTGGGGGCATCTGCCGGGGCCTGAACGCGCAGAGTTTCTCTTGAAATGCTTCGACGAACCGTGAGCAGCCAGTCGCCGGGCGACGCATCCTGCAAAATTAAGCGTGGGCAACGGTTCGATGCCGATGGTGTGGTGATCGTGGAATATGCGCTGAGCGTTGCCGATCTCAGCGCGCTTGATCAAGTTGCCGCCCGCTGGAAGCCGCGAGGTGGCGGCTGCGATGTAGTTGGCGAGGACAAGGAATTCGTCTCCCAGCATCGCGGGCTTCACGATCTCGCCTCCAGCCTGATCCAGGAACCCATGATTTTGCTGCGGGCGGTCTCATTCGAGAAATCCGCTTCTGCAAACTGGTTCGTGCCCTGGCACCAGGGCCGGTCTCGTCCGATTGGGACGGCCAATGAAAATCATGGCTCGCGAATGGGCCATCCGGGGCCTGCAGATGAGTTTGAAAGAAGCACGCGCGATCAGGTGGAGTTTTCGCCGGAGGTGTTGCGCCGCATGGTCAGTCTGCAAGTC
>CAYGRH010000118.1:0-8921 GCA_964352165.1 uncultured Hyphomicrobiaceae bacterium
AATTCCAGGATTACTTCATCGACAGCGAGGCTATCGCCAGCCTTGGCGTTGACCTTCGAAACCTTGCCATCGCGCTCGGCGCGAAGGATGTTTTCCATCTTCATGGCTTCGACGATGGCCAGCGGATCGCCTGCCTTTACCTCCTGGTCGACGTCCACGTTGATGGCCTTGACCAATCCGGGCATAGGGCAAAGCAGGAACTTGCTCATGTCGGCTGGGATCTTTTCCGGCATCAGCGCGGCAAGTTCGGCTTCGCGGCGCGTATAGACACGGACGGGAACCCGAATGCCACGATAAGCCAGATCGTAGCCGTTCAGGATCGTTCTGACTTGAATGTTGACCTTGCGCTTGCCGACGGTGCCTGTCCAAATCGGATTACCGGGCCACCAATCGGACGCGAGTTCCAACATCTCTGAAACCGAACCGTCGGGCTTCAGGATGCTGACAGTGACGTGATCGCCGGCTTCGTGTTTGGCCAGATTGCTTTCAACGTGGACGTCCTGGCGGGCATCCCCTAGCCAAACCACGCGATCTTCGGCGAAACGGACGGGCTTGCCGTCCATCTGCTGCGAGATCTCGCGGCGGCGGATGTTGTTGGCGTGGTCAATGGCAGCTGCGACCGCTGCCATCACCGTTAGTTCCTCGCCGGCTGCTCCACGCGGCTCGAACCCGTCAGGATATTCTTCGGCGATGAAACCCGTTGACAGTTCAGCCTTGCACCAACGCGGGTGCTGCATCAATGCGGCGAGGAATGGGATGTTGTGGTTGATGCCGTCGATGTAGAAGGCATCGAGCGCATCGGCCTGAAGATCGATGGCCTCGGCCCGGGTCGGCGCATGGGTCACGAGCTTGGCGATCATGGGATCGTAGAACATCGAGATTTCGCCGCCCTCGAAGACGCCGGTATCGTTGCGAACGGTCAGGCCGTCGTTGCTGGATTCTTCCGGCGGCCGGTAGCGGACAAGCCGGCCGATGGAGGGCAGGAAGCCACGTAGCGGGTCTTCGGCGTATATGCGGCTTTCGACCGACCACCCGTTCAGCTTCACGTCCGACTGCTTGATCGACAGCTTTTCGCCGTAGGCAACGCGGATCATCTGCTCGACGAGGTCGACGCCGGTGATCAGTTCGGTGACGGGGTGTTCGACCTGGAGCCGGGTGTTCATCTCCAGGAAGAAGAAACTTTTGTCCTGGCCCGCGACGAACTCCACCGTGCCTGCCGAGTCGTAATCCACGGCCTTTGCGAGTGCCACGGCCTGTTCGCCCATCGCCTTGCGGGTCTTTTCATCCAGCAGCGGAGATGGCGCTTCCTCGATCACCTTCTGGTTGCGGCGCTGGATGGAACAATCCCGTACGCCCAGATAGATGACATTCCCATGCTTGTCGCCCAGCACCTGGATTTCGATGTGGCGCGGGTTGACGATGAACTTCTCGATGAAAATCCGGTCGTCGCCAAACGATGACTTTGCTTCAGAGCGCGCAAGTCCGAAGCCTTCCTGGCATTCAGTATCGTTCCAGGCGATGCGCATGCCCTTGCCGCCGCCGCCGGCGGACGCCTTGATCATGACAGGGTAGCCGATTTCCTTGGCGATCTTGACGGCGTGTTTGGCGTCTGAGATTTCGCCAAGATGGCCGGGGACCGTCGAGACGTTGGCTGCTGCTGCGGCTTTCTTTGATTCGATCTTATCGCCCATGGCCGCGATGGCCCGGGAATTGGGCCCGATGAAGACGATGCCTGCGGCGGCCAGCGCGGTCGGGAAGGACTCACGCTCAGAAAGAAAGCCGTAGCCGGGGTGAACAGCCTCCGCGCCTGTTTGCTTGCAGGCGTCGATGATGCGTTCCATCAGAAGATAGGATTCGGAAGCTGGCGGGGGGCCGATGTGGACGGCTTCATCGGCCATTTCGACATGCAGGGCGTCACGGTCGGCGTCGGAATAAACGGCGACGGTGGCAATCCCCATGCGACGTGCCGTCTTCATGACCCGGCAAGCTATTTCGCCACGGTTGGCAATAAGGATTTTCTTGAACATCGCCGGTCTTGGTCCTGTCTGGATGGAATGATGGTCATTCGAAGGGGTGACCGGTCCGGTCAAGTCATAGGTAAACCCGGCCGAACCGCCGCAATAGCAACTGGAACCGGAGTTCTAAACGGTGTCGGGTTGGAGGTAAACCAGCCCTGATGGCTACAAATGGTCTAGGTCACAGGGCGCATGTCAACATCTCGGTTAACGACGCGTTGGCGCACGAGATCGACGGCGGCGCGCAACTCATACAGGCGGTCGGAAAAGTGCAAAGGCACGGGAATCGAACTGACGGCGTCTTCGATGTGGACCAATTCGGCTTTCATCGCGGCCAAATCGGGGGTTTGAGACCTATCCGAAAGTTGCCGCTCCAAATCGCGCAGTTCCCGGAACCAATAGAAAATCCGCCGCTTGATGCGCCATTCGTAGAGCCAGGGGACAATTTTTGCGAGCGGGATGAGGATCGTGGCGATGGGGACAATCATGACGATCATGCGCTCAATAAAGGTTGCCAGCCAGAACGGTAAAAACCGTTGAAGGAATGGAGGGCCGTATTTGTACAACCGGTCTGCGTCTTCCGACATCGAGTATTCGGGGTCGTTGTTGATCGGAAAATCGCCAACGCTGCGGAACATGCCGCCATCGCCATGAACTTCGCGCACGGCCTCGACAAGCAGGGTCACGATTGCTGGATGAGTGTCGGTGCGCGCCACCAGGGCTGCCTGGGCCGCCACCATCTCGACGTCGCTCGCTGGTATTCCGGCGACCAGATCGATGACGCCTGCTGGAAGAACCACGCGCTTCAGGTAGGGTAGAAGCCGTGTATACGCCTCGGCGTGGCGCAGGTTGAGAATGCGCAGACCCGGTGTTTTGAGCAGCTCGGCGATCAATGGAGCTTCCGGCGAAAGTGCCAGGAAGATTGCGTCGACGTCGCCTTTTTTCAGTGCTGCTGCAGCTTGGCTTCCGCCGATCATATTCAAATCGGTATTATCGGCGGACATGTTGTTGGGTTGCAGAAGCGCCTCCACGAGAATGCGCGTACCGCTTCCGGGCGCTCCGATTGCCAGTCGCTTTCCTTTCAGTTGGCTCAACGCGTCAATTTCTTCATCGGAACGGTAGAAAATCCAAAGCGGCTCCAGGAAGACGCGGCCTATCGACATGAGGTCCGGCATAGTCTGTCCGGCGGCCTTACGGCTGGTTGCAACGCCGCCCTGCAGCAAGGCCAGACTGACGCCAGCCTCATCATCGCCCAGCCGTTCTATGTTCTCGATCGAACCGGCCGATGGCATGACCTTGAGTTCGATACCCGAACGGTTGAGGATTTCTGCATAGCGATGGGCGAAGCCGAAGTAACCGCCGCCTTCGCTGCCCGACGATATGCGAACGACGGTTGGGGGGGCGGGTTCGACGAATTGGAAGGCGAACCAGAATGCGCCTGCAATCAACAAGACCGCGGGCGTAAATATCAGTAAGAACTCCCAAACCTGGGATAATCCAAATTTTCGTCTGCGCGCGCCCGGTGCGGCCATGCCTTCGGCTCCCAACTTTACAATCAGCGCGCTGTATATATCCGAATTGGAGCAGGAATCGGTTTTGTTCTCCTATGCTAAGTGGCGGTTATCCAAATCGGTTCGGCCCGGATCGGGGCCTAGGCGCGTTATCAATGCGGGCTGGTCGAGTAGATCGCGGGTTATGAAAAAGGCGGCGGCACTGGATTGAGGTGCCTACCGCCTGTCTTGTTTGGTCACATCGTTGATTATCGCAGGCCCGGCCTGGTGCAGTTCAGGGCTGCATTGACTTGCGCCCTAGGCCGCCTCATGCAAGCGTTTCACGACCTCATCCAGGCCGGGATCGATACGGGGCGATTTGGCGCGGAGATATTCGATCAAAGCCATTTCCGTGGGGGTGAGCTGCTCGTCGCGGCCAAGGCGTTCAGCCAGCCAGTGCGCTTCGTCCGCCGTGATGACCTCGCCGGTGATGATTTCAAGGCGTTGGCGTTCAAGGCGTGCCAGCGCTCGTTGCTCGCTCGTCTGCTCATTGTAAGCTCCCAGGACGCCTTCGAGGCCGGAAGCCGCGACGGCTTTCAGCATTGATGCAGGGGACAGGTCGCCGCGCTCGTCCAGCCACGCATCGGCGCGCAGCGCTTCTTCACGGGAGGGTACTTCGTAGCCTGAAGCGTACATCAAGACGTTGGCAATCGCCTTTACGAACAGTTCGGTCCAGGCGGCATTCAGTCCGGCGTGCGCAATCAGGTCGTTGATGTCGAACAGCGCTTCGGCCTCGGCCCGCGTAACGGCCACGTTGCCGTCGCCGCCGAATGCGTAGATCATGCGACGAATGAGATCGACTTCGGCTTCGTGAATGATGCCCGGCTCGACGGCCTGACCGGCGCGAAGAGGGCCCTCACCGGTTGCGACTGCGTTCTTGACCTGTGCCAGGCAGAAGCTGACGAGACTCGGGGGCGACCACCGTGCCGTTTCCAAAACGGTGACGAGCAGTTCAAGTTCGGTCTTGGTCGCAACCCGGCCATCGTTTGAGATGGAACCGATGAGCCAGGTCGCATTTTCAGTCGTCACGTAGCCTTCAGGCTCGGCTTGATTGACGATGTAGTCGGTGAGCGCTTCGATGAAGAACGGCTGCCAGGATGCATCCTGAACGGGGCAGCGCTTGTTCATCTCGAACATCAAGGCAGCTTCTTCGCGGGAGATATCGCCGTCCTTGTAGAACGCTGCGCGAAGTTTGAGGACATCGGCGTCCTTGATGCTGCCTCGTGCAATGATTTCGTTAGCGGACAAGGATGTAAGTGCGCTCATGGTGTCATGACTCCGACCGACTGACTAAACATGGACGACACGTTAATGGCCTCATGCTTACCAATCCGCTAACAAGCGAGCCAATTCGGATGCGTGCGCTCGCCTCTCCGACAGGATTGGTTGCCCGCGGGCGAGGTGTCGCGCGGATGAATGGCCAAGCCAGCAGGGCCGGTCGATGTTTTGGGACCGCGGGTAAAGAGGGCAGACGTTGAGATGAGCAAGTCGCTGACATGCGCCTACGTGACGGACCGGGGTTTTCTGCCGTGCACTTGTTTTTCGATAGCGACGCTGGGCGAACACGCCAGTATCCCGCTCGATATCTTCGTGGTGCACACTGGGATCAATGACGTGGATCTGGCTGACGCCCGCAGCTATCTTTCGCGTGTCGGGGCCAACGTCACGTTCGTTGCCATTCCTGACGGTGAACTCGAAGGTCTGCCGCGCCCCCAATCTTTGCCGCACTCTTCGTATGGGCGATTGTTGCTGCACAAGCTGTTGCCACCGCAAACCCAGCGCGCGCTTTATCTCGATGGCGATACCCTCGTTGAGATCGATGTGGCACTGTTAGCGGACGAGAACCTTGACGGAGCGACGGTCGGAGCTGTGCTCGATGTCGGCAGGGTCATGATCGGCCGACGGCAAGAGGCGCAGGAGCGGCTCGATCTCGGCCCGCAGGGTGATTATTTCAACTCCGGTGTTCTGCTGATCGACTGGGCTAAATGGCAGGCCGAACGGGTCGGTGAGAAATCGCTGTCTGCGCTCATCGAGGCGCCCGATCGGTTTACGCAGGGGGACCAATGTGCGCTCAACTTCGTTTGCCGGGGGGCGTGGCGCCCACTCGACTACAAATGGAACTTCCAGCCGGTTTGCGTCATCCATGAGCCGCGCGCGGAGGCCGTATTTCACTTTCTGGGCGGTCGGAAGCCCTGGCGGTCGGATCACATCCGACATCCGATGCGGTTTGTCCGTCGTTACGAAGCGCTTTATCGCGGTTCGCCCTGGGAAACAGACTTCACGCCGCTCGTATTCCCGGATGCCTTTGGCGATGGTCTGCGCGTGGCAAAGCGTGCTTTGTCGCCTCGCTATTGGAGCAACCGGCAGAAATACTTGCGCCTGAAGTCCTGATGCCGCCCGGGATAGGCTCGAAAACGGGAACAATACCCGTCTGAATTTCGTTTGTGATCACGACAGGCGCTGCCGCCCCATGCCCGTGCCATGCCCGTGATGTTCGCGCAGCGAAGCTTCAATCTTCGTCTCGAAAACGTGAAAAGCCTGCGCTGGTTCGCCACTTGCGAAGAATCGAGGCAAATTACAGATAGTTAGTTGGTGGTTGGGAGTGGGAGTCGAAGATCCATGGGGGCGTTTGTGCCCCGATTGACAGCGGTTTTGACCTCGCTTGTCAGAACTGAGACTGTTGGAGCTCTACAAACTTGCTCACACGAACCACGCGACGTTCCATTGATCTTGCGGACACGGCGATCGGGCTGCGGCAGACTGCGACCGCTGCTCCGGCCGTTGAGCTGACCTGGCTGGCTGGCGGTCAAAGCTATATCGTTTGCGCGTTTTACACCCCAAGCTATGAAGACAACGTCCTAAGGCTCAAGGCCTCGCTGGATCGGCTGGGTATCAATCATCACATTGTGCGCTGCAAGCCGCGCGCGACGTGGGAGGCTACGACGCGACTGAAGCCAGGTTTTATCGTTGATTGCCTCGATCGCTTTCCGAACTTCGATATCGTTTACATCGATGCTGACGCGGTCGTGCACAAGGTGCCGAAGTTCTTCGAAACGGTCAGCACGGATGTCGCCATGCTGTTCTCGCCCCTGACTGCCAAAGGCCGGCGACGGCTCAGCCTGGCGTCGGGCACGCTGCTGGTTCGAAATACTGCCGGGGGGCGTCGATTTGGCGTGACGTGGCGCGATGAAGAAGCGCGCAACGGCCCGCTCAGCCTGGATGAAGACCTTTTGTACGGCGCCTTCCCGCTCCTCGAAGGAGTTACCTTTACCGCGCTGCCGCGTGCGTATTCGAAAATATTCGATAGCCCAGGCAGTGAAGTCGTTATCGAGCACTTTCAGGCAAGCCGCGACCAGCTCAAGCTGAGCGGCCTGATGCGCAGAGCCAAGAGAGCGGGACGTGTTATTGGCTTTGCCGCGCTGACCGTTCTGGCCGTTGTCGGCGTCATGAGCCTTTTCAGCCCCGCGGTTTAATACGCCCTGGGCGTCCTCGGCCTTCAATTCAAATCGCAAATATGGAACCGGGCCGGATGCGACCTGCACCCGACCCGGCACCTCCCTCGTGTTACTTGCCAAAGCGTGGCAGGAAACCGATGCGCTTCTGGCTGTCATTCTTTTGTGCGCGAATATTCTTGCGGGCGTCACGCTGCAACTGATGCAGGACCTGACGTTCCGCGCGGTCCAAACCACCACCGCTATTGCGGAACTTTGCTTCCAGTGCCGCGATGCGGCGCTGTTCCCGGCGCAGCGCGATACCTTCACGGAAGGTAATGGATCCTGCGTGCCGGCCCGCTTCGATGCGTTCGGCGTGGCGATGCTGAACTCTGTCGATGTTGTCGTGGGCGCTTGCAACGGCTGTTGAAGCAATCAGTGCGGCTGCCGCGGCGGAAAATAATGCAATTTTGTTCATCTCAGATGTGTCCTCGGACATAGGGCCTGCCATGAGTTTGGTTTGGCGCCTGAGTTGGCTGCTTATCGATGTTCGCCTTGGGCCGCTTTGAGTTTTGCCACCCTGGTCGATGTCGGTGATCGAAGCCGGGCGGCGGCTTGCTGCGATGTGGTGACAATCGCCTTTTGCCGTTGAACGCATCCTGAAGCCGGTCATTTGGCAGTGTTCATGTTGTCAGCCGAAGTTTGCCGCAATCGACTTCACGCTGATGTAGATCTGATGTGTGAAGTTGAAGGGTCTTGGGATTGGGTGTTTGAAATCCGCGCACAGCCCGAAGCCGAACGCTATAAGGACCGGGCGTTAACCATGGCGCTTGCATGCGGTGTTTTTTCTCCGGGCGTTCCGCAGGTAACGGCGGGCCGGGGGCATGAGGGGTACAACTTAACTCAAGAACGGCGGCACACACCGCTCCCCGCAAACCCCAAGGTCAAGGAACAAAGCCATGAACACCGCAATCGCAAGCATCGCAGTCGCCCTTCTCGCCCTGGCCTTCCAGGCCACCGCAGCCTCCGCAGTTCCACTGTCAGTCAAGCGCGCCTGCATCGGCGACTACTTCTCCTACTGCTCCAGCCACGCACCAGGCAGCCCAGGCGTTCGCCAGTGCTTCCGCAAGAACGGCAACTCGCTCTCCAAGGGCTGCGTCAAGGCTCTGGTCAGCGCCGGCATGGTTTCCAAGACCGAGGTTGCCCGCCGCGCCGCAAGCCGCTGAGAGACGCGACAAACCACTCAATTTCCTTCCTTGACCGGAAAGACAAAGGCCCGCTGAAAAGCGGGCCTTTTTCGTTGCGGGTAAGGGATGCGAGAGAACGTAAGTGCCGAAAGGGACCGATGGTCTTGCGTTAACCAATGTCTGGCAGAATTTTCTTGGATTTTTTCTCCGAGCGTTCCGCAGGTAACGGCGGGCCGGGGGCATGAGGGGTACAACTTAACTCAAGAACGGCGGCACACACCGCTCCCCGCAAACCCCAAGGTCAAGGAACAAAGCCATGAACACCGCAATCGCAAGCATCGCAGTCGCCCTTCTCGCCCTGGCCTTCCAGGCCACCGCAGCCTCCGCAGTTCCACTGTCAGTCAAGCGCGCCTGCATCGGCGACTACTTCTCCTACTGCTCCAGCCACGCACCAGGCAGCCCAGGCGTTCGCCAGTGCTTCCGCAAGAACGGCAACTCGCTCTCCAAGGGCTGCGTCAAGGCTCTGGTCAGCGCCGGCATGGTTTCCAAGACCGAGGTTGCCCGCCGCGCCGCAAGCCGCTGAGAGACGCGACAAACCACTCAATTTCCTTCCTTGACCGGAAAGACAAAGGCCCGCTGAAAAGCGGGCCTTTTTCGTTTGGTTGGACTTAGTGCCGTGAAGCTACTTCAAACCGAGCAACTCGACGTCGAAGATGAGGGTGGCATTCGGCGGGATGA
>CAYGRH010000119.1:0-8231 GCA_964352165.1 uncultured Hyphomicrobiaceae bacterium
AAGCCAAGTGCCGTACCCAACGCACCGCCTTCGCGCATCGCCAGGCTCAGATCGCGGCGCAGCAACGTCCAGAAAGCGTTCATACGACCTCCGAAGAGAAGGCGTGGAGCGGCGCGAGCTTGAGTTCAACCGGGTTTTCGAAGCCCAGCGGAAGGTGGGTCGCGGCGATGGTCAGACCACCCGTTGCCGTGTGGGCCGCCACAGCGGAGGCGAGCAGCGCAGTGGATGCCGTGTCGAGAGAGACTGTTGGCTCATCGAGGAGCCAGAGGGGGCGTTCGGCCAATAATAGCCGGGCCAGCCCAAGCCGGCGCTTTTGCCCAGCCGATAAATAACCACCTGGAATGTCCTCAAGCGCGAGGAGATTAAATGTTTCAAGGGCGCGGTCGACGCGTGCGGCCCTGGCATCGCGCGTCTCATCGGGCGTCAAGTAAGCGGCCCAGAATTCAAGATTTTCAGCCACCGTAAGGCTCGATTTCACGCCGTTGGAATGGCCCACGTAGTGGCATTGCTCAGGCAAATCGCGTTCGGTGTCTCCGCCTTCCAGGCGTATGGCCCCGGCCTGCAAGGGTAAAAAACCTGCGATGGCCCGGATCAGCGTCGTCTTGCCCGCACCATTCGGCCCGGTCAGGACCATTGCGCCGCCTTTGGCCAACTCAAAGGAAACATCGTCGATCACGATGCGCATTCCTCGAGCGATCACTAGCTTTTCGGCGACGAGTTTCACTGGGCTGGTGCGCTTTCGGGGAGGTTTGCGGCCCATCTGCCGGGCCTTAGCCGGCGCGACGGGCGAAAATTCATCGGCTAAATAGCAGGCAGGCTGCCGGTTGAGGTGGGGAGCTGGCGCAACCAATTCGGAAGTCGACTAGCCGCACCGCACAATGCCTTATATAACGGGCCCACTCAAACCGACGCTAGCGCAAAAACGAGATGCGGCTGGCCGATCTGACGCCTTTCAACCCCGCTGAAGTTCATGCGGAGGGCAAATCGCTCAGAGCGACCCAGCACAGGTCTCCCCCGCCGGCACTCCGGCGGCGCGGCGGTAACGGGACGCAGCCATACCCCAGGGAACCGGTTTTTGCCGAACCTGCGGGCCAAGGCTCCGCCCGCATTGCTGCAACGTCCACCGATCCAACCGCCACTGACATTTTTCAGGGAGACCATACCTTGAGCGCTGAAACGCAAGAATCGCTTGATAGCTTCAACTGCCGCCGCACGCTGAAAGTCAACGGCAAGTCCTATACCTATTACTCGCTTGTCGAGGCCGAGAAGAACGGCCTGAAGGGCATTTCCCGGCTGCCGTATTCGATGAAGGTGCTGCTGGAAAACCTATTGCGGTTCGAGGATGGCCGGACCGTCAAGAAGGACGACATCTCCGGCGTGGCCGCGTGGCTGGAAAACACCGGCTCGGCCGGGCAGGAAATCGGTTTCCGCCCTGCGCGTGTTCTGATGCAGGATTTTACCGGCGTTCCCGCCGTCGTGGATCTTGCTGCCATGCGCGATGGCATGACGCGCCTTGAAGGCGACCCGAAGAAAATCAACCCGCTGGTGCCGGTCGATCTCGTTATTGACCATTCCGTCATTGTCGATGAGTTCGGAACGCCCAAGGCGCTGAGCAACAACGTCGAACTCGAATACGCGCGGAACGGCGAGCGCTATAAATTCCTCAAGTGGGGCCAGGGCGCGTTTGATAATTTCCGGGTCGTACCTCCAGGAACCGGCATCTGCCACCAGGTCAACCTCGAGTATCTGGCGCAGACGGTCTGGACAAAGGACGTTCACGGCGGCGATCCGGTTGCCTATCCGGTCTCGCTCGGTGGTACCGATAGCCAGGAGGTTGGTCAACGGTCTTGCCGTTCTCGGCTGGGGTGTGGGCGGCATCGAGGCAGAGGCGGCAATGCTGGGCCAGCCGTTGTCGATGCTGATCCCCGAAGTGATCGGCTTCAAGCTGACCGGCAAACTCAATGAGGGCGTGACCGCGACGGACCTCGTTCTGACGGTCACGCAGATGCTGCGCAAGAAGGGCGTCGTCGGCAAGTTCGTCGAGTTTTACGGGGCCGGTCTCGATAATATGACTCTGGCCGACCGCGCGACGATCGCCAACATGGCGCCCGAATACGGCGCAACGTGCGGCTTCTTCCCGGTCGATGACGAAACGCTGCGCTACCTGCAGATGTCGGGCCGCGCAGAAGACCGCATCGCGTTAGTGGATGCCTATGCCAAGGCGCAAGGCTGGTTCCGCCTTGCCGACTCGCCCGATCCCGTCTTCACCGACACGCTCGCACTGGAGCTGTCCGAAGTCGTGCCTTCGATGGCCGGGCCCAAGCGTCCCGAGGGGCGCATTGCCCTGACTGGCATCAAGGCGGGTTTTGCGATTGCGCTGGAAGATGAATTCAAGAAGCCGGGCGAACTCGACAAGCGCGTTCCCGTGGCTGGCAAGGACTACGACCTTGGCCATGGCGACGTTGCGATTGCGGCCATCACGAGCTGCACGAATACCTCGAACCCAAGCGTTCTGATCGCAGCCGGGCTTCTGGCTCGAAATGCCGTCGAGAAGGGGCTCATGTCCAAGCCGTGGGTCAAAACATCATTGGCACCAGGAAGCCAGGTGGTGGCTGCGTACCTTGAGAAGGCCGGGCTGCAGACCTACCTCGACCAGATCGGTTTCAACCTCGTCGGTTTCGGCTGCACGACCTGTATCGGTAACTCCGGTCCGCTTCCTGCCCCGATCTCGGCAGCGATTAACGAGAACGGGCTGGTGGCAGCAGCCGTGCTGTCGGGCAACCGCAACTTCGAGGGCCGTGTCAGCCCCGACGTGCAGGCGAATTATCTGGCCTCGCCGCCGCTGGTCGTTGCCTATGCGCTTGCAGGCACGGTGCAGAAGGATCTGACGACGGAGCCGCTCGGCACCGGCAAGGACGGCAAGCCGGTTTTCCTGAAGGACATCTGGCCGACCAGCCACGAAATCCAAACGTTCATCGTCGAAAACATCACCCGCGAAATGTTCATGTCGAAGTATGCCGATGTGTTCAAAGGCGATGAGCACTGGCAAGCCGTGCAGTCTGGCCGGGGCATGACGTATGACTGGGAAGCAGGCAGCACTTACGTGCAAAATCCGCCGTACTTCCGCGATGTCACGATGGACACCGAGAAAATCGAAGACATCAAAGGCGCCCGGATCCTGGGCTTGTTCGGTGACAAGATCACCACCGACCACATCTCGCCCGCCGGTTCCATCAAGAAGGACGGCCCGGCCGGCGACTACCTCATCAAACATCAGGTGCGCCCGGAAGACTTCAACCAGTACGGAACGCGACGCGGAAACCATGAAGTCATGATGCGTGGTACGTTCGCCAACATCCGCATCAAGAACAACATGGTGAAAGACGACGCTGGCAACGTGCGTGAAGGCGGCTGGTCGGTCCATTACCCCGACGGCAAAGTGATGCCGATCTACGATGTCGCCATGAAGTACGCTGAAGAAGGCGTGCCGCTCGTCGTGCTGGCAGGCATTGAATATGGCAACGGCTCGTCGCGCGACTGGGCGGCGAAGGGTACGAAGCTGCTGGGCGTGCGGGCGGTCATTGCGCAATCGTTCGAACGCATCCACCGCTCGAACCTCGTCGGGATGGGGATCATCCCGTTCACTTTCGAAGATGGATTGTCCTGGACCGGGCTTGGCCTGAAAGGAGATGAGACCGTGTCGATCTCGGGTCTCGCCGAAATCAAGCCGCGCCAGAAGATGACCGCTAAAATCACGTCATCGGACGGGTCGTCGCGTGAGGTGCCAATCCTGTGCCGTATCGATACGCTCGATGAGCTTGAGTACTTCAAGAACGGCGGAATCCTGCACTACGTCTTGCGCAATCTTGCCAGGGCCGCATAATCACGCCTTGGGTGGACGACTTCCGCTGATATTTCGCGGCCGCCGGAGCAATCCGGCGGCCGATCTCGTTTCCCACACGGTTGCGTGAAGCTGCCTGATTCCGGGGCTGCATAAAGCATTCGTGACTTCCAATTGAGCAGTGGCTTGGCGGATAGTCTTTCCGGGGAGCGCTGAAACAAGGCTGACTGAACCGGGATGCGAAACGTCATTTCCACCATTGAAAGATATGTGAGATCGCGGAGTCCTTTGGGGCTTGCCGTGGCCGTTCTTTCGGGCGCTCTGGCCTGGGCTTTAACTGCTGCATTAGTTGCCAAGCCAGCTTCGGCTGCGCAAGAATCAAGTGCGAAAATCGTACTGGAGCTGTTCACCAGTCAGGGCTGTTCGTCATGCCCCCCTGCCGATGCGCTTCTCAAATCCTACACCGGGCGCGACGACATTATCGCGCTGACCATGCCGGTCGACTATTGGGACTATCTGGGCTGGAAGGATACGTTTGCCAGCCCGCGCAACGCCGAGCGCCAGCGCAACTATGCCCGTCAGCGCGGCGATGGGGCCGTTTACACCCCACAGATCGTCGTAAACGGGCTGCAGCATGCCATTGGATCCAATCCGCGGAAAATTGACAGCGCGATGAAGTCGGTGATGGATTCGGGCGGGCTGATGCGCGTGCCGGTGTCGTTCAAAGTCAAAGGCGGATCGATCAGTATCGAGATGGGCGAGGCCGCTGAGAGCCTTGGACCGGATGGTGCCACGGTATGGCTCGGTATTGTGCAAAAGTCCGCAACCGTGCCGGTGCGCAGCGGCGAGAACGGCGGGAAGTCGCTGAGCTATTTCAACATCGTGCGGCAGATGTCGGCTGTTGGCATGTGGGAAGGCAAGAGTGGAAAGATCCAACTTGCCAAGGATTCCGTCATGACCGGCGATGCGGACGCCTGCGTGGTGCTGATCCAGCAGGGCACCGACGGCCCGATCATTGGGGCAGCTTGGTGGGAAGCTCCCGCCTAGAAGGCCGATTTGAACTAGCGAGTAATTTTTGCTGGCCCACGCTCGGCAGGCCGGTGTGGGGCTAGGTGTAAAGGTGGCAGCCGACGGCCTTGCCGCCACTTCTACGTCCTGGCTCGGATGGCCGCCTTCGCCGCCATGACACGCATTGGGTAAACACGCGCTGTTTGGCCAACGCCCAATTACGCCGCGAAGCCGCGTTTTTTAAGAAGGCCGTCGATCTCGGGCATGCGGCCGCGGAAGGCGAGGTAGGCTTCGGCGGGGTCGCGGCGGTTGCCGGCGGAGTAGATGTGCTCTTTCAGTCGTGCCGCCACCTTGGGCGCAAAGATGTCGCCGGATTCGACGAATGCTTCGAAGGCATCTGCGTCCATCACCTCAGACCACATGTAGCTGTAGTAGCCCGCCGCATAGCCGCCCATGATGTGGGAGAAATGCGGGAGGCGGTGGCGCATGGCGATTTCGCCGGGCATGCCGATGCGGCCGAGCGCGTCCTTCTCAAACTTCACCGCGTTGAAGTCGCTGGCATCGTCGAGGTCGTGCAGCTCGATATCGAGCAGTGCGCAGGCGGTGAACTCCACCGTTGCAAATCCCTGGTTGAACGTGTTGGCCGCTTTCAGCCGCTTCAACAGCTTCTTCGGGATCGGCTTTCCGGTGTCGACGTGAAGCGCGAATTTCTCCAGCACTTCGGGCTGCATCAGCCAGTGCTCGTAAAGCTGGGAGGGCAGTTCGACGAAGTCGCGGCTGACCGACGTGCCGGCAAGCGAGGGATATGTCACGTCCGACAGCATTCCATGCAGGCCGTGGCCGAATTCGTGGAATAGCGTGCGCGCATCATCGAACGACAGCAGCGTCGGGCTGTCTTCATCGCCACGGGCGAAGTTCATGACGTTCACAATGATCGGGCGCACGGGGTCAGAGCCCATGTTGTGCTGGGTGCGGAAACCCGACATCCACGCGCCGGACCGCTTTGAATTCCGAGCGAAATAATCGCCGTAGAAAATGGCGACGTGCTTTCCCTTTTTATCCGTCACTTCGAAGGCGCGGACGTCGGGATGGTAGATCGGGATATCGCTACGCTCTTTGAACTTCAAGCCAAACAAACGGTTTGCCGTGTCGAATGCCGCGGCGATGACGTTGTCGAGTTGCAGGTAGGGGCGGAGCTCACCTTCATCCAGGTCGAAGCGCGCCTTTCGCTCTTTTTCTGAATAGTAGCGCCAGTCCCACGGGGCGATGGCCTCGTTTGATCCTTCGGAGGCGGCACGCGCTGCGAGCGCATCGCGTTCTTCGCCAGCGCGTGCCACGGCTTTCGGCCAGACCGCACCCAACAAATCGCGAACGGCATTCGGTGTTTTCGCCATCGTGTCGGCAAGGGAATAATCCGCGAAGGTGTTAAACCCCATCAGCTTTGCGAATTCTCCACGCAGCGCGACAATCTCGGACAGGAGTGCCGGATTGCCTTTGGCCCCTCGCTTTTCACCGCGCTTTGTCCACGCCTTGAAAGCTTCTTCACGCAGGTCGCGGCGGTCGGAGAACGTCAAGAAGCCCTCGACGCTGGAACGCGCCAGCGTTATGGCGTGATCGTCCTTGCCTTTCAGGCCGAGGTCCTTTGCGGCACGGCGCGCTGCAGCCACGGCGGAAGCGGGCAGGCCGGACAGATCCTTTTTACCCTTCAGAACCAGATGCCAGGACTGCTCATCGGCCAGCACGTTCTGGCTGAACGCTGTAGTGAGTTCGGCAAGCCGCTGGTTTATTTCTGCGACGCGCTTTTTCGCCGATGGCTTGAGCTGTGCACCTGCCCGCACGAACCACGTGTGATAGCGCTCAAGCAAGCGTTGCTGCTCATCATCGAGCTTTAGGCGTTTGCGGCGCGAGAACAGATCATCGATGCGCGCAAACAGCTTCTTGTCGAGATAGATCGCGCTGTCATGCTCGGCCAGTCTCGGGGCAATGTCGCGTTCTATCTTCTGCAGTTCCGCAGAGGTATGAGAGCTCGACAGGTTGAAGAACACGGCTGCGACGCGGCTGATCGGCAGCGATGCGCTTTCCAGAGCAGCGATCGTGTTGTCGAACGTCGGTTTGGCAGTGTTCTTTGAGATTTCCGCCACGGCTTTGCGATGGGATTTCAAAACGATGTCGAAGGCTTCCGCGAAATGCTCGGCAGCGAAGGAAGAGAACGGCGGCACCTTGAACGGCGTGGACCAGTCAGACAGAAGTGGGTTTGCCTGGGTCATCGTGTTCTGGGTTTTCGCTGATGCTGCCATCGGTGATGCCTGTCTTTCGGTTGTCGCGGATCGGAGTGCGGTTTGACTGCCAGATATACGTCGTCCTGAAGCGTTGTCGATCTTGCGCGCAAAAGAAAAAAGGACCGGCGGGGGGGCCGGTCCTTCAAGCAGGAGACAGGGAAATCAGAGAGCAAAGAGAATTTCGGTTCGAGCGATTGGGGGGCGCTTGAGGAAATTTCATCGTTGCCTGACGGTCCGGCCCTCGAGAATTGGCCCCGGGGGGCTGGGGGGCTGAGAAATCCAGAGCCTTATCAAGAAGACCGGACCGCGAGGCAACGATGATGACTATCGACTTGCATTTAGGCTCAAGATGGGCGCAACGAAGAAGACATCGTGTCGATGGGGAGGTTTTTCAATGAGCGGTTTTTTAATCCGCTCAGGTCTGCCGGATCGGCGCGCATGCCGGTTTCGTTTACGTGCGGCTTGATACCGATCGCGCGTCGCCGAAATGGAAAAACCCCGCCGATGCAGGGGGGGCATCGGCGGGGCTTGCAGGGCAGGCTTAAGGAGAAAGCCAAATTCCAAAGCGTTCGGCCGGACCCAGGAGAAACGTCCCGGTTGGGGGACTCATGGGGGATGAGTTGCCGGGGCGTCTAGGCAGGTCTCAAACCGTTCGCTTACTGTCTCCAATATAGCGACGTTTGGGGCGCGGCCTGGACCGCATTATGGCCTTGTCGTGATATTTGTTTCTTCGGGTAACGCACCGCTTCTGCCTTATCGGAACATACGGCCCTCAATGTGCGCCCTTGAATTGCAGGCGGGTTCACGTGATCATGTCGTCTTGACGAAGACGTGCGAGCCGTGCGGGAGGCGCCCTTGAGCGATAGCGAGCCAGTAATAGTCCTGCGGCCAGGCACCCGCTCCAAACCGGGCCGCACTTCAACTGCCGCGTCGGGGCATTCATCGGGGCCGGGCGACAGACCGGCGCAGGGCGAGGCTTCCAGCCGTCGCGCGATCACGAATTTCAACAAGCAGGAACTCGGCGCGATCCTTGCCGTCTACGGCCGCAAGGTCGCCGCCGGCGAATGGCGCGACTACGCCATCGATCAGCAGGCCGGCATGGC
>CAYGRH010000119.1:8241-8910 GCA_964352165.1 uncultured Hyphomicrobiaceae bacterium
GACATGGGGCGCGAGAAGGCGGTCTTTTCAATTTTCAGGCGGTCGAGTGAATGCGCGCTGGTTCGCATCGAGAAAGATCCCAAACTTGCCCGCAAGCAGGGCGCCTACAGCGTGATCGCGGCCAGCGGGCAGATCCTGAAGCGCGGACACGATCTCGTTCGCGTGCTCGGCGTTCTGGAAAAGTCGCTGCGGCTCGTTAGATAAGCGTGTTCAACTTTCAGGCGGGGTCGATGATCCCTCACCAAGCGGGCGCACGAGGTACAGCGCGTCAAGCCACTGTCCGTGTTTGCGGCCGACGGCTGGTAACCTTCCCGCCATTTTGAAGCCGGCAGACTCGTGGAGTTTGAGTGAAGCTTCCCCGCCCGGAGCGCTGATCCCGGCTATCATCTGGCGGATCCCACGCGCCTCGCATTCCCGGATCAACGCCTGAAGCAGCTCTGTGCCGATCCCACGGCAACGGGCTGTTTCGGCAACGTAGATCGAATGTTCCACCGAATAGCGAAAGCCGGACTGCGGGTGGAAAGTGCCGGCATAGGCGTATCCCGCCACATGCAAAGGATCATCGGCGTTCGCGGCGACAAGGAACGGATACCCTTTGCTGGTTGCGTTGCTCCAGCGCGCTTTCATTGCCGCCTCGTTTCGGTCAGCACCCGTCAGGTCCCCCCGCAT
>CAYGRH010000120.1:0-8859 GCA_964352165.1 uncultured Hyphomicrobiaceae bacterium
CCGCACTCGTCAAGGCTTTCCAGGATGCGACTGCTGCCGTCGACTCAACGGGACTATGCGTGTTCACGACCTTTGCCTGGACGCTGAACGACATTGCTCCGCAGGTTGATGCAGCGTGTGAAGGCGAGTGGTCGCCGGACTACATGATGGAATGCGGCGAGCGCATCTGGAACATGGAGCGCATGTTCAACAACCGGGCAGGCTTCACAGCCAAAGACGACAATCTGCCGCCTCGGCTCGTCAAGGAAGCTGCCAAGACGGGTCCGGCAACCGGCCTCGTCAACGGGTTGGAGACGATGCTGCCCGAGTATTACCAGCTTCGCGGCTGGACGGCGGATGGCATTCCGACAAACGAAACGCTGTCGCGTCTGACGCTCTGACGAATTGATCGGGGGTGCTTTAACGGCACCCCCGTTTCGTATGGCGGTCCCAACTCGGTGGCTCAGGCGAGCGATTTTGCGACTGCTGGAAATCTGATCGAACGTTCGCTCGTGCCCGAAAATGCAGACCGATCGATTGTCTCGACTCATGTCCTGGTATGATGCCAACTGCAATGGTTGCTGGGAGCATCACCACGGCGTTCAGATCGACACTCTCGACAATCCCGGCTGGCTCATCACTATTTCGACCATAGATACCGCCAGCCCACTCCCGCCGGAAGACGAGCATGATGAGCGTCGATCCAGCGTTGATTGGATAAACTGGCGCGTTGAGGACCACATATTCAAAGGCGCCGGCGGGCCGCGCAATCTACCAGAACTGATTGACACGTTCCTTGATCTGGCCGACAGGGCTTCCAAGTGACTCGCGATCAGCGGAAGCAGGAGACATAAGAGCATGAAGTACGTCATTCTCGGTGCCGGCCCGGCCGGAGTTACCGCTGCTGAAACGCTGCGCAGCGTCGATCCGACGGCGGAAATCACGATGGTTGGCGGTGAGCCTGAACCGCCCTACAGCCGCATGGCCATTCCTTATTACATCTACGGCAAGGTCGGCGAGGATGGCACATATCTGCGCCAGGACCCTGAGCACTACGACAAGCATAAGATTCGCTACGTCACCGATCGTGCCGGTGGCGTGGACACGGTTGGCAAGAAGCTCCATCTTGGCGGTGGAGAATCTCTTCCCTACGACAAGTTGCTGATCGCAACGGGCGCGTCGCCAATCATTCCGCGCATGCAGGGCTCGAACCTGCCAGGCGTGAACTCATGCTGGACGCTGCCTGATGCCCGCGAAATCCTAAAGCTTGCCGACAAAGGTTCACCCGTCGTGCTGGTGGGCGCGGGCTTCATCGGCTCCATCATCCTGGAGGCACTCTACCTGCGCGGTTGCAAGCTGACCGTCGTCGAACTTGCCCCGCGCATGGTCGCGCGCATGATGGATGAGACCGCAGGCGGTATGCTTGGACGATGGTGTGAGGAAAAGGGCGCTCGGGTTCTCACCAATACCAGCGTCACGGGGATTGAACGTGGCGAGGATGACGGTCATCACCGGCTGTCGGTTGCGCTTTCCACGGGTGAGAAAGTGCCGGCCAGCCTTGCCGTTCTTGCCGTTGGTGTGCGCTCCAATGTCGGCTTCCTGGTGGGGTCGGGCATCAAGGTCAATACCGGCATCGTCGTCGACGAGTATCTGCAAACGACAGCTCCCGACGTTTACGCGGCCGGCGACTGCTGCGAGGGTATCGATATCTCGACGGGCAAACCGGACATGCTCGCCATTCAGCCGGTGGCGGTCGAGCACGGACGGATCGCAGCGCTCAACATGGCCGGCCATAAGCATCAGCATCGCGGTTCGTTGAACATGAACGTGCTGGATACTATGGGTCTGATCTCATCGTCATTCGGCCTTTGGCAGGGTGCGGAAGGCGGGGAGACGGCGAAACTCGTCGATGAGAAGAACTACAAATACCTCAAACTCAATTTCCTCGGTGACAAACTGGTTGGAGCGCAATGCGTCGGCTTGACCGATCATGTCGGGATGCTGCGCGGATTGATCCAGACAGGGTTCCCGCTTGGAGAGTGGAAGGACCGGCTGGTTCAATCGCCTGAACGCCTGCGTGAAGCCTATGTGTCGGTATCGCAAGGCAAGCCGGGCTACGGGCCTGCTGCACCCCACGTCAATACTCCGGCAGCGGCTGCTTAACCTTGTTGGGCGATTGAGCGCTCAATAATCCTCCCCGGACCAAAGGTTCGAGGTTGCAGGGCTACGGATTTTGCATCCGTGGCCCTCTTTTTTTCCTGGTGCCAGGCTCTTGTTTGCCGCGCGATTGGCTGTCGCGTGCCGATCTCAGGAGCATTCAGCGGCTTCAGCGATTTGGCTCCTGTGGGGCCCGTGACCCTCTGTCTGCCGGTTAACGCAATGGGATCTTTGACAAATGCGTGTTGCAGGATAACTCTGAGGGTGGCACCCTGCGGCATATTCGCGTGGGTCCGACCGGATGTCTGATGACGCGGCGAGCACCGAAAAGCGAAAACAAAAATAAACAATGACGTGGGGAGGGAACCGGTGGCGCGGGCACTATCGTCCGAGGTTTCATGCGGAATTCGGGTTGCTTCAAGCCGGGAATCCAAACCGGCTGATGCTGTTTTGCATTTGAAGTCACAGATCGGCGGTGGCGATTTTCAGCATGTCATCGTTCATTTTTCAGTCGATTACGACGCCAGCGAAGTCTGCGCAGAGTTCGCAAAGGCGTTTCCGGGTATCCCTGTTACTGGGTGCACGACGGCTGGAGAGATCGGCCCGGGCGGTATGAGCCAGGGCGGCATGGTCGCCATCGTTTTTCCCAAAAATGGCTTCCGCATCGTTGCGGACGTTATCGAGGGCGTCGAGCAATTCGGTGTTGAGCGCGCGCAACGAACACCGTGCGGAAACTACAGGCCCGGATTTCAGAAAGCCGGGGCGATTGCGCGCGAAGCAAAGTTTTCGCAATGCTGCTCGTGGACGGGCTTTCGAATTACGAGGAAATGCTCGTTGCAGCGATCAACTGGGCAATGGGCGACGTTCAACTCGTGGGCGGTTCTGCCGGCGATGCGCTCGCCTTTCACCGGACGACGCTGATCCACGAAGGCCGCACGCTGTCGAACGCGGCGATACTGTTGATGATCGACTCGGTGTATCCGTTCCGCGCCTTCAAAACACAGAATTTCGAGCCGACGCCTGCAAAGCTCGTGGTTACATCAGCGGACACCGAAAACCGGGTCGTGCACGAACTTAACGCCGAGGTCGCCGCACACGAGTACGCGCGGGTGATCGGCTTGATGCCGGAGGATCTCGGGCCGTTCAGTTTTGCATCCTATCCGCTGGTCGTAAAAGTGGGCGAGGAATACTACTGCCGGTCAATCCGGAACATGAACCCGGATGGCAGCCTGTCGTTTTTCTGCGCGATCGACGAGGGCCTCGTGTTCACGGTCGCGCGGCCGCACGACATGATCCAGTCGACGGAAGCCTCGTTCGTTGAACTCGAGGAACAGTTGGGAAAGCTCGATCTGGTGTTGGGCTTCGATTGCGTTTTAAGACGTCTTGATGCCGAGAACCGGCAAATCCGCCATCACCTGGACGATCTTTACCGTCGGTATAATGTTGTTGGTTTTCATACCTACGGCGAACAGTACAATTCGATGCATCTCAACCAGACAATGACGGGGATCGCCTTCGGCAGCCTACGGACAGGAACGTGAAATCGCCGTGAACCGATCTGACGCAAGTACCGTGATGAGCAGAGAAGAAGAGCTGGAACGGCAGGTCCGAAAGCTCGAAAAGATCAATCTCGCTCTGATGAACCGCGTTGAGCGTTCGATGGCCCAGCAGGGCAATGCCTATTCGCTGTTTCATACGGCCATCGGGCTGGAAAGCCAGGTTCGGGTTCGTACCGACGCACTGAAGGACGCGCTTTTCGATTTGGAGCGCACCAACGACGAATTGACACTGGCGCGCGATACTTCGGACCGCTCCAACAGAGTCAAAACGCGCTTTTTCACTGCCGTCGGGCATGACCTGCTGCAACCGCTGCATGCCGCGCGGCTGTCTCTTTCGGCGATGGAAGAATCGGGTCAGGTCAGCGAACAGATTCGTCTGGCAGCACAGATCGACCACGCGCTGTCGAGCATCGAAGAGCTGTTGAAGACGATTCTGGATCTTTCCAAGCTCGAAGCCGGCGTCATCCAACCGAACTACAAGCCCATTTCGCTAAACCAGCTTTTTCAGTCTTTGATTTCCGACATCGAGCCGATTGCTCAGGACAAGGGACTTAGCGTGCGATGGCGACCGACGCCCGGCGTGGTCCGGTCGGATCCGGTCATGCTGCGGCAGGTTCTGCAAAATCTTCTCGCCAATGCGGTGCGCTATACCGATAGCGGCAGCATCTTGCTATCAGCGCGGCGACGCGGCGATGACTACCGGGTCGAAGTCTGGGACACTGGTCCTGGCATCGAGACTGCCGAGCAGGAGCGCATTTTTGAAGAGTTTCAGCGAGGACGTAGTGCCGGCAACGGTGCTGCCGGGTTCGGGCTTGGCCTTGCTATCGTATTGCGCACAACGCAGGCGCTCGGCCACTCGATCGGCTTGTGCTCGCGCGTTGGCACAGGCACCTGTTTCCAGGTGAGTGCGCCGGCAACAGTCGATCGCCCGCAGGATATGGCACCCTCGCGCTCGTTTGAGAAAAAATCGGCTTACGGTTTCTCGCGCGCAAACGTCATTTTGATCGATAATGACGGGGTCGTTTTGAACGCCATGCAGTCGCTGCTGGAGCGCTGGCAGTGCCAAATCGAAACCGCGTGCGATCTCGCCGATATTCGGAGGCTACTTTCGGCTGCCGAAACGCGTCAACCCGATATCGTGCTTGCCGACTTCCATCTTGATCATGGTGCGTGCGGGCTCGAAGGGATCGAATTGGTGCGTGAAAAATGGGGCGAGAGCGTTCCAGCCATCGTTATCACAGCGGATCATACCGAAGCTGTTGAGAAGCAGGTGCTCAGCAACGACTGCGAGATCCTGCGCAAACCCGTGCGGCCTGCGGAGCTCCGGGCACTCATGCTGCACCTTTTGAGCTAATTTCCGGCGCGCCAATCGTCCTGAGAAGCGCTGCCCGCGATTAAGGCCACGGGTCTTCAGTGGTGACGCTGATCGCCAGAAACGATGGCATCGAAATCGATTTTCGCGACTTCGATCACGGCCTGAGTGCGCGAGGCGACGGATAGCTTGCGCAGAATCTCTGAAACGTGGGCCTTGACCGTGGTCTCGCCGACGCTGAGTTCGTAGGCGATTTGTTTGTTCAACATTCCCTGTCGCAGCATCTGCAAGACACGCAACTGCTGGGGCGTCAGCGATTGCAGCCGCCGTGCGAGTTCGGCGTCTCCGTCGGCGGTCTCACCAGTCGGGGGTTCATAGCCTTCGGGAAGACAGATACCGCCGGTCATCACGTCACGGATGGCTTCGGCCAATTCAGGCTTGCGGACCGACTTGGAGATGTAACCGGCTGCGCCATACGTCATAGCGTCGTGAATGATGCGCGGATCTTCATGACCTGAGACGATTACAACCGGCAGCTTTGGATGCTGGGTGCGGACCTCCAACAAGCCCTCAAAGCCGGTTGTTCCCGGCAATGACAAATCGAGCAATACGAGGTCGAAGGGGCCCGACTGCTTGATAGTCGTCAAAGCAGCAGCGATCGACGTTGCCTCGGTTATCACGGCATCAGGAAATGCCGATTTTATCGCCGATTGAATGGCGCCGAGAAATAATGGGTGATCGTCTACGATCAGGAAACTTGCCGGCACGGTGCAGGCCTCCCAGATGCCTTGCGAAATGAGCTGTTCCAACATCAGCTTTTCCAATCAGTTTCACAAAGCCGGGGCCTGATGGCAATAAGAAAGCGGGGCGAGGAGACATTCCCCTCGCCCCGCTTCCATTCCGTCAAGAGGCAGCCAGGTTGTGGCTGCGCTCTAGAATTACTTCTGTGCCGTCTGCTTTGGCAGCTTGAACGTCCAGACCATGCCGCCCTGGTTCAGGTTGGCAACCGTCTTGGCAACTTCGCCGCCCCACAGCGGAACAGCACCACCCCAGCCCGAAAGCACGGAGACGAACTGCTCGCCGTCCTGTTCCCAGGTGATGGGCGAAGACACGATGCCGGAACCGGTGTTGAACGCCCAAAGTTCCTTGCCGCTCTCGGCGTCCATGGCCTTCAGGTCGCCTTCAGGCGTACCAAAGAACACGAGACCGCCAGCCGTGGTGAGCACGCCACCCCAGAGTGGAGCAGGGTTTTTGTATTCCCACTTCACCTTGCCCGTCATCGGGTCCATGGCTTTCAGCGAGCCGATGTGATCGTCGAAGATCGGCTTGATGGTGAAGCCTGCGCCAAGATAAGCGGCACCTTTCTTGTAGGTGACCGGCTCGTTCCAGATGTCCATGCCCCATTCGTTCGAAGGGATGTAGAACAGCTTGGTGTCTGGCGAGTAAGCCATCGGCATCCAGTTCTTGCCGCCGAGGAAGCTCGGGATAGCAAATACGGATGTACCCTTCTTGCCGTCAGCACCCTTCGTTGGGTCGCCGGGGCGGTTGTCGGGTACGTAGATCGGCTTACCGTTTTCGTCGAGGCCCTTCGCCCAAGTGATCTTGGAGACGAATGGATGTCCGCCAACGAACTTACCGTTGGTGCGATCGAGAACGTACATGAAGCCGTTACGGTCTGCGGTGGCAGCAAGCTTCTGGTCGCCGTTGTTGAACGAGATCAGTTCGTTCACGCCGTCGTAGTCCCATCCGTCGTTCGGGGTCGTCTGGAAGCCCCAGTTGATTTCGCCGGTGTCAGGATTGATGGCGATGCGAGCGCACGACCATTTGTTGTCGCCTGGACGCATGTGGCTGTTCCATGGAGCCGGGTTACCCGTGCCCATGAAGATCTGGTTGGTTTCTGGATCGAACGTGCCGCCAAGCCAGGTAGCGCCGCCGCCCGTCTTCCACAGATCGCCCGGCCAGCTTTCGTTCTTCGTGCCGGTCATCGTGGATTCTTTGCCCATGAGCGTGCCCATGTGGCCTTCGATCGTCGGGCGCGTCCAAACCAAATCGCCGGTATCGACGTTGCGCGCTTCAACGCGGCCTACCACGCCGAATTCACCACCGGAAACACCAGTGACAAGCAGCGGGCCATGCTTTGATGGAACAATCAGAGGTGCAGCCGTGTAGGAATAGCCGGCTTTAAAGTCGTCGATCTTCTTCTTCCAAACGACCTTACCGGTCTTCTGGTCGAGTGCGACTAGCTGCGCGTCGAGCGTACCGAAGATGACCTTGTCGTTGATGAGGGCCGCACCGCGGTTCACAACGTCACAGCAAGGCAGGATGCCTTCTGGAAGGCGCGCATCGTACTGCCAAAGTTCGCGGCCGGTCTTGGTGTCGATCGCCCACATGCGGCTATATGAACCGGTAACGTACATCACGCCGTCTTTAACCAGCGGCTGTGCTTCCTGACCGCGCATCTTTTCGCCGCCGAACGACATGGCCCATGCGGGAACGAGGCCGGAGACATTGTCTTTGCTCAGGGTCGTGAGCGGGCTGTAGCGCTGACCCTGAGGGCCGAGGCCGTAAGAGACGACGTCTTCAACAGACTTCGCGTCGTTTACGATGTCGTCGATAGAAACGTCGGCAAGCGACGGCTGGGCTAGCGTGACCGACAGCGCGAGAGCGCTTGCGGTAGCAAACCATTTCCAGGTTTTCATGGGGCTTCCTCTTTGTTCTGTTTCCAGGCAACTTCCATTCGAGCGCACGGAATTCTGCGCTAGTGAAGCTTAGCCATGGACACGTTAGCGCAACGACATTTCGCCGCTTATTGCCAAATAGTGCAAACCGGTCGCAGGGGAGGCGAAGAGCCGCGCGCCGTCGTCGTCGCAGCAAGCGACATTAGGCATGACAGCGCGCAGAAATGGGCTTGGCAGAGCCTGCCGCAGCAGTACCGCCAAACGGCACAGACCCTTGTTTTTCAAAAATAATATTCAGGGATTATCGTCAACGCGCGGCAGGAGACCGGCTTCGAGTTTCGGATAAAGGTGCATCACCGATCGCTCGTACTCGTATCGCGCCAGCGCTATATCTTTAGTCCAATCCGGCAGCGGCTCGACGAAAGCTTCCGTCTGCGCGAGGCCGCGCTCGAAGCAGCCGCGCACGGTTGCTTCCAGCATATCAAGCCAACGCAGGGTCTGATCGATGCTCAAGGCTGGCGCCCTGACAGGCCCGTGGCCGGGCACGATGTGCGACGACGATTGGGAGGCATCGCCCAGCTTTTTGAGGCTCGCCTTCCATGCTGCGATATCGGCATGCGGGGTGGTGGGTGCGCGATTGAGGAATACCAGATCCCCGCCGAAGACGATGCCTGAGGTTTCA
The DNA here is from genome assembly GCA_964352165.1 of uncultured Hyphomicrobiaceae bacterium. Lineage (GTDB taxonomy): Bacteria > Pseudomonadota > Alphaproteobacteria > Rhizobiales > Hyphomicrobiaceae > CAYGRH01. The sequence continues at coordinate 8,368 of CAYGRH010000120.1, forward strand.
TCGACGATTGCAAGGTCGCAATCGGTGTGGCCGTTCAAAACCATCAGCGTCAGGCGCCTGCCGCCGATGTCGACGGTCTCGTTGCCGATGACGGTTTCAGGTAGCACGACTTCAGTTCCGCGCATCCAGTCGCCGGCCGTGTAATACATTGCGGAAGCGAAGTCCTCGCCCAGCAGTTTGAGGCCGTCGACAACAGCCTGCGGGGCTGCGATCACGCCCTTGCCGAAGGCTTGGTTCCCGAAGACATGATCGGGATGGAAATGGGTGATGAATGCACGCACCACCGGTTTGCCGGTGAGTTCGCGGGCGATCTTTTCGAGTGCTACGCCGTATCGCTTCGATGGGCCGGTATCGATAACGACCGCGCCTTCGGAGGTATCCAGGATCGAGATATTGGCGATGGCACCGCCGTTTTCAGACGTTATCGCTTCCTGTGCACCTTCGAGAACCCACGTCCCTTCGGCGACCTTGTTTGGCTTGAGGGTGTAGGCG
>CAYGRH010000121.1:0-8855 GCA_964352165.1 uncultured Hyphomicrobiaceae bacterium
ATTTTCGTTCCGTCAGGATAAATCGGGCTTGCCGCATTGTCCGGTCGGTTTGGATAGAACGCTTCTCCGGAAGATGTGAGGCCGCAAGGGTTGAAACGGTCCTTCTCGCAAGAGTTGTAGTGCGAGGCCTTGAGTACGACATCGCGGCCGATGAGGGCACGCGTCTCAGCCAAGGTCGCGACGCGATGGCATCGGCCCACGAAGCAATATTTTGAACCAGGCGTTTTTGCTTCTACCCGGTCTGCAGTGATGATCCCTGTTGTTAAGATGGCTGCGGTCGATACGCAGACGCTAGTGACCGTCGTTAAGGCGCGCAGAATAAGCGGGCGCCGGGAAGACGTTGCGAGCATGAATCTCGCTCCCTGATTGTTTCAACTGTGCTGCGCTGCCAAACAGGCACCCCCGTGCCCTTCCCCGCAGTCAGCGGACGGCAAAACAGCAAGAGTTTCATCGACAATCGAGAGGGCGTTAACAAATATGGTTAACGTCGCGCGGCAATTCGCTCAGAGGCGATCGGTCGCGCGGGTCAGAGGGAACAGATTGATCGGGTTCAGGAAATATCGAAAAGCGCGAGTTTCTTGTGCAACGCCGTATAGGCCGCATCCAGACGATCTGCGTCGATCGAGCGCAGCACCAGTTCGCATTCCAATTTGCGATCGACCATGGCGGGATAGCTTCCCATGGCAATGTCAGGGAATTCCTTTTGGTGCTGGGCGAACATATCGGCCAGTTCGCCCTCAGGTGCTTTCACCAAGATCGAGCGCGCCAGCATCCGCGCACCGGTCCGCATGTGCTGGATGGCATCATCAAGCATCACCTGCATGATGTCGGGCACTCCGGCCAGGACGAAGACGTTGCCCAACATGAAGCCCGGTGCGATCGAAATGCGGTTCTTGATGAGGGTTGCGCCTTGCGGAATACGCGCCATGCGCAAACGTGATGCCGTGAGTTCCAGCCCGCGACTTTCATAGTAGGGCCGCATCAATGCCAAGGCCCGCTCATCGACGTCGAGCGATACGCCAAACGCCTTTGCGATGGCATCTGCTGTAATGTCGTCATGCGTTGGACCGATGCCCCCGGTCGTGACCACGTAATCGTAGCGCGCGCGTAAATCGTTGACGGCGGCGATAATTTCTTCGGTGACGTCGGGGACGATGCGGGCTTCGCGCAAACGAATGCCAAGGCTTGTCATGAGGTCGGCGAAGTAGCCGACGTTGCGCTCTTTGGTTCGACCGGACAGGACTTCGTCGCCAATCACGACGATTGCCGCAGTGACGATGCTGCCGCCGGTCGCCGACGCGCTACTGATTTCTTCCGCGGTATTCGTAGGGTCGTCTGCACTCATGCTTGTCCGGACTCCAGGTGTTGAAGCAGCGGTTTAGCATTGCGGGGAGGGCTGGACCAGCGTCGTCAAGATGCGGCTGGCTGAACCGCATGCAGCAGGTTCATCGGCGAGGCACTATTGATCAGGCGATAGCCGCTGCCAACGGGCAGGGCATCATCAGCCAAAGACCAGGGCATAAAGATAGCTGAGGACGCCTGCCGCGGGAGCGTCCTGGATGTCGTTACTGTGGGATTTCTTGATCTGGGCAATAGCTGAGGACACTTTGCGTGTCAGCAGGGCTTCACCCAGTTCGAGGCTCGAAAGCGTGCCGTCACCGGTCGCGCCCTGGCCATCGGCGACGGCGCGCGTGAGATCGACCCCCGAAGGACGAACGGCCATCAGTTCACTGGTGTCGCGAACGCCGGCATGGGTGCCAATCTGGCTTGCGGTCAGCCCGCGCTGTTTGAGAAAATCATCGCCGCCGTTGGCTGCATAGTAGTCACCGGCGTGAATGACCTTCACCCCCTCGCCTGCCCAATCCTTGGTGAGCTTTGCTGCAACCTTTTTCTGCGACGGCTGGTTGCCGCCGGAATCCCCCAACAAGACGATGGTCTTAAAGCCGTGGGTTTTGAAGCTGGTGGCCGCATCGCTCAGCACGGCTTCGAATGTCGCCGGTGTCAGGCTGATGGTTCCGGGGAACGCCATGTGGCCTTGCCGGGCAGAAACCGGGCCTTCGGGAACGTATCCGATTACTGGAGCGACGATCGCATTGCCGAGTTCACGCGCAATACGGGTAGCGGTTTCTCGCACGATGAAATTGTGCTTGCCCAGAACCATGTGGGCACCGTTCTGTTCGGTACCGCCGGTCGGGATAATGATCGTGGTTGCGCCCTGGGCCAGACGGTCACGGACCTCGACCCACGTCATATCCTTCCAACTCAACGGTTGCAGCCTGGGCGGTCGGAGTGCGGGCTGCACCTACGCCTGGTTCATCGGCTCGTGCCTGGGCCACAAAAACGAGCCCCATTAGGCCGATACTCAGAAGCGTGGCGAGGCCTGTGCGGAACACGAGTTGCTGGGACATGATGGCGACCATTGACGCTGTTACTGACGATCGATCCTCTGTCGTAGCGGCTCAGACTTAATTTCACGTTGAGAGATGGCGGGTTGCCGGCATGCGGCGTTGAGATTGCTGGCCCAGCGGGTTAATTCGGGAGCCACGCGGCGGAATGGCTGCGGCACGCGAAAGGTTGCTCATGAAATTTGTCAGCCCGCTGAAGCGGGGACGGCTCATCAAGCGGTACAAGCGGTTCCTCGCCGACATCGAACTGGACGACGGGCAGGCCATTACGGCGTCATGCCCGAACACCGGGTCGATGAAGGGGCTGTGTGATCCGGGCTCGTTCGTCTGGGTGTCGGAAAGCGACAGCGCGACGCGGAAATACCGGCATACCTGGGAACTCATCGAAAACGATCTGGGAGCCGGGCCGCAGCTCGTCGGGATCAATACCGGTCATCCCAACAAAATCGTCAGCGAAGCCATCGAGGCCGGGCGCGTTGCCAAGCTCAAGGGATACGCCAGCCTCAAGCGGGAGCAGAAATACGGCAAGAACAGCCGCATCGACATTCTGCTGGAAGACGAAGCGAAGGGCCGAGCCTACGTCGAGATCAAGAACGTGCATCTGATGCGGAAGGCCGGACGCGCTGAATTTCCCGATTCGGTCACATCGCGTGGCGCCAAGCATCTCGATGAACTTGGCGACATGGCCGAAGCGGGCCACCGAGCGGTGATGGTGTTCCTGATCCAGAGGCCCGATGCGACGAGTTTCTCGCTCGCCGGCGACATCGATCCCACGTATGCGGAGAGCTTCAAGCGGGCCATCGGACGGGGCGTCGAGGCACTTGCGTTTCGCTGCGATATCTCGCCCGAAGAAATAGCGTTGGCGCGCTCCGTTCCTATCAAGTCTTAGGGACGTGGCGTCTATTGCGGATGGTTCGCTGACGCCGGGGCCACGCGGATGTGATCGGCATTGAAATGACAAGCCCCGGCAAACACCCCCATATTGTGCTCATCCGCCGCTGAACCTTTGCGACCAGCCGTTATTTGACCGGCTTGCGAGGTTAACGAATTGCCGGGCGGCAACTTGAGACTTGATTGCCAGGAGCGAGAAGACGCCATGATGAGCCGCCGAAACTTCAGCCTGCTTGGAATTTCCGCCGGTGCGGCCATAACCGCAGCCGCCTTCGGCTTGCGCATGGAAACCTCGGTTCAGGCCGCCACGGAAGGGACTTTTGAGATCACCAAGACGCCAGAAGAGTGGAAAAAGATCCTGACGCCCGATCAGTTCTACGTGCTGCGCCAGCACGGCACGGAACGGCCATTCACCAGCCCGCTCGACAAGATCTATGAGGCTGGCACGTATCATTGCGCGGGCTGCGATCTGCCGGCTTTCTCCTCTGAAACGAAGTATGACAGCCGCACGGGCTGGCCCAGCTTCTGGCAGCCGCTCGACGACTCCATCGGCACAACCGAGGACCGCAAGTTCCTGATGGTCCGCACCGAGGTGCATTGCCGCCGCTGCGGCGGGCATTTCGGCCATGTGTTCAAAGACGGACCGGCTCCAACGGGGTTGCGATACTGCATGAACGGGCTCGCCTTGACGTTCAAGCCGGCCAACAAAGCGGAAGGTTGATCTCGTGCTCAACGATGAAACAACGATGCCGGCCCGCCGGCTTGCCTTTGGCGCGATGTTGATCGCGGCCGTGTTCGTGATGATTTTCGGGCTGTCGGCCAACAGCGGCACAGGTAAGAACGAAAAGACCCTTGCCGAAATAGAAGCGCTGAAACCCAGGGTGGCCTCTGGGGAACTGGATCATGCCACGTTCGGCAGCGGATGCTTCTGGTGTACGGAGTCTGATTTCGACAAGGTGGCTGGAGTAGTGGCGACCATTTCCGGCTACATGGGCGGGTCAAAGGAAACAGCCAACTACCAAGCTGTTTCGTCCGGATATACCAAGCACGCCGAAGTCCTGCACGTTGTCTACGACCCCAAGGTCGTCAGCTACGCCCAGTTGCTGCATCATTTCTGGCGCACGACGGATGTTGTGGATGCTCGTGGCCAGTTCTGCGATCGCGGTCCGCAATACCGGCCAATAATCTTTGCCCACTCACCTGAGCAAAAACAGATGGCCTTGAAGGATAAGGCGGAGATCGATGCCAGCGGAAAATTGGGCTCGCCGATTGCCGTTGAGATTGCCGATGCGACCGAATTCACGCCAGCAGAGGACTACCACCAGAACTACTACAAAACGAACCCGCGCCGGTATAACTCCTACCGCGCAGGCTGCGGTCGGGATCAACGCATCAAGTCTCTTTGGGGTATTGAAGCCTTTACGCATTAGGGTTTTCGCTCACGGCGGGTTTCAACGTTTTGCGCAGCAGCATCGTCGCGCCGTTCAGGCGGCAAGGCCTTGCGTGCGGCGGTGGCAGAATCCTCTGCGGGCTTGCGTGGATGGCCGCCTTCGCGGCCATGACGGTGAGAGTGCCGGCGTGAGGCCTATGGCCATGACCGCGAACGGAGCCGGGGGATAGGGCCGGCGGATGGGGCCGGAATAGCCTGAGACTGGTGAGCAGTGCGTTTCGGCGGGTGCGAAGTGAAAGTTGCTCGAACAATGCTGCGGCGCACGGAAAATGCTCAGCTTCGTTTGCACTTGCGAAAACTTCAAAAAACCTTCGCTGGCCTGTTGAAAACTCTTGACGTGACGCCAAAGTGTACCATCATGGACACAGCGGTTCGATAATGGGGTTTAGTGATGTCCAGGCTGGTGAAAACGCAAATTCTGCAAGGCTCACCGACCGGCTTCCGGCGTGGATCGAGTGCGCGTCCATCCAAACCGACTGGCATCGAGACCCTCATGTCAGCTGCGCACGCGGCAGGCTACGCAATGGCCCCTTCAGAAGGTCTCGACCGCGGTCCGACCGTCGGCCTTGAGCCTTTTGCTCCCATCGAACAGATGCGGACAGCAGATTGGGAAGCCGTCGACGCCGAGGCTGCGCTTCGCGCTGCCAAGGCAGGTCCCCGCAAGAGCCGTGCGCTTGTTCCTGTCCGCCCCGGTGCCGCAGCAGTCGCCGAAGACTGGTTTGGTCTCAACCAAATCTCTCAGTGGTTCGGCGGCCGGGCTACCGCCTAAATCCAGCACTCTCTTTGGACGAACACTGGACTGCGCTATCAGATCGCGGGATTTCGCGCGTGCGCTCGCCAAGGCGAACCTATGTCGCGTTCAAATCAGGTGCATGGGGATTTCAGGCCATTTGCAGCCATCGGTGTTCGGCCGGCTTCGGAGCATCCACTGCGCCCTTCTTTCTCTCCTCAGCCGGCATCCAGTTTTAGGGCCTCCGCATTCTCGGCGCTCCGATCTGCGACGTGATGCTGGCTTGCAGCCAACATCTGATCGGCCAGCCAGGCCAGCACGTCGCCGTAGTTGCGCGTAATCCAGAAATGACCGGCTTTCGGAATCACGGTTGTCACAGCGGACGGCAGGGCTGCAAACAATCGCCGGGCTGCCGCAACGGGCACGTTGCGGTCGCTGGTTCCAATCCAGCCGCGCGCCGGTGGCGTTGCCGCCAAGAGATCGATCCCCCATGGGCGCGAAAACAGCGTCATGTCGATCATCGGCCCCTCGACACCGCGAGCCAGTCCCATGCGAAAGGTTTCTGACAGACGCAGCGCGGTTGCCGGATCAGCAAGCACCGCGCGGTCAGAGGCGCAAGCGCGCGCGCCCGCAGCCTTCATCGCGGCGGCGGGACTGATGGCGAGAAACGTCTTGAAGACCGTGAAGACGGAGCGAGTTGCCCCGGGGATGCGCGGCAATACCCGGAAACAGAAGCGATGGAATACAGCGACGCCAGCACGTTCGTGAGGCGTATCCATCTGCCCCACTGGCGCAACCAGTGCCGTAGCGGTAACTGCGTGGGGCAGACTGGCAGCAATGGCCGCTGCAAACGGCCCGCCCCCCGAAACGCCGACAACGGCAAACTGTCGAATGCCCAGCGCGCTTGTGAGATCGGCAATATCGCTGCCATAAGCGGCGAGCGTCGGCTTTGCTGGCGCTTGGGTTAATCCATAGCCCCAGCGGTCCGGGCAGATCAGCCGCAGCCCAAGCGCGCTGGCCGCCTCATGGGCGATGGCAAACTTCATGCGCGATCCCGGCGTGCCGTGCAGCGCGATTACAGCAAGACCGTTTTCGAGACCGTATTCGCGGTATCCCAGTTGGCGACCATCCGAAAGCAGGTGCAGGCGGTCTGCCGTGGGGCCGCGCGTGCACGGTTCGCGGGCATCAAGAGTTTGTGATGGCATGGTTTGGAAAAGCACTCCTGCCAGATATTACCGCCGTGTTGTGACGCTGCGCGGGTGGTGCGGAACAATTGACGTTTAATGACGTTGCATGTCAGCGTTGTGGTCCACACGAGTGTCTCAACAGCCCGACAGGCGATCAATCGCCAAGTGGTTTGCAAGGAGTGTCTACATGGTTCGTGTCATCGCTTTTGCTTTGGTCTCCCTGATGGTCGGCGCTACGGTCGCCGCTGCTCAGAACATCGACGTCATCAAGGAGCGCCGGGAAGCTCTCGACGCGATGGGGAAGATGGCGAAACAAACCGGAAAGATGCTGAAGGGCGAAGTCGACTTCGATCTGGCCAAAGTCAAGGAAGCGCTCACCGTCTTCCAAGAGAAATCAGCCAAGCTTCCCGATCTGTTCCCCGACGACTCCAAGACGGGCGGGGACACGGATGAAACCAAAACCGATGCGCTGCCCGCCATCTGGGACAACAAAGCCGACGTGGCGAAGCGATTTGAAACACTTGCATCGATGGCGAAAGACGCCGAAGCGAGCATCACCGATGAATTCGAATTTCAGGAAAAGTACCCAAAGGTCGTGAGTAACTGCGGTGAGTGCCACAAGAAATACCGCAAGGACGACAAATAACCCGTGGCTGGACATTTCGAAGAGGGCACGCGGCCCTCTACTGTAGCCGCCTGGGATCTGCCAACGCGATTGTTTCATTGGAGCCTTGTCGTCCTGATTGCGGCGGCATGGGCTTCCATGGAATTTTCAGGAGCGCTCGGTGACCCGCTTTTGAAGTGGCATCGCAATATCGGTCTTGCCGTGCTTGTGCTGCTGGTTTGGCGCGTGCTGTGGGGCTTTGCAGGCTCCTCGACTGCGCGGTTTGCGTCGTTTGTGTCGGCACCGTTGAGCGCGCCGGGCTATGCCGCCGCACTCTTGCGTGGTTCGCCGCGCAAATACCTCGGGCACAATCCTCTCGGCACCGTAATGGTGATAGCCCTGCTGGGACTATTGCTCGTGCAGGCGGGGCTCGGCCTTTTCACCGTCGAGCACAACGACCTGACGGCCGGACCACTTTACCGGTTTGTCGATGAGGCTGCGCAAAAAGACATTTCGCGCTGGCACCGTTGGTTGTTTGAAACCGTGACTGTGATCTTCGTTGGCGCTCATGTGCTCGCAAACGTTGTCTACAGCGTGTTTCTCAAGCAACCGCTGATCCGCGCAATGGTGACAGGCCGCAAACCTGCCGATACCTATGTCGATGAAACGCAGGCCGAAGTCGTTGCTCGTCCGATGGTTCGCGCTGCCGTCTGCCTCGTGATTTCAGCAGTCCTTGTCATCGGCGGCATCTGGGCCGTCGGTGGGAAATTTCTTTGACGCAATCTGCCGTCAGCCGAGCCCGCGTTGCCAATCCAAATCAAACCTTGAAGGCGATCAGCAATGCCGTCAGCGTGGCAAGCGAGAGTACCGTCGAGATGACGATTGCTGCGTTGGAACGGTTTACGAACACGCCGTACTGCTGGGCCAGTACGAACACTGGGACACCCGTCGGCAGGGCGGCGCCCTCGCGCGCCAGCCGAGCCGCGATCTCGGCCTCGGATTCGCGCCCGCGCTGCGCCAGCCGCTCGGCTCGCGCCTCTGGCGTCGCGGTGATCAGCAGCACGTGGCACTGGGGATACTTCTCGGTCGCCTGGGCGATCACTGCGCGCGAGACGTTGGCGACGGCCACGCGGCCGACCATCATCGCGGCATCGATACTGGCGGGGACCGCATAGCGCAGCCCGTGCGCCTCCCAATCCAATGCGAACCCGCCGCAGCGCCGGCGCAGGTCGAACTGGTCCGGGTCGAGCGTATCATGGTCTTCGACATCCAGCACCGCGTCGCGCGTGATCACCCGGCGCGCGCCGAGCTTGCTGACGACGACCGCTTCACCTTTGCGCGCCGCGTTGATCAGCGTGTCCTTGCCGGCGCCGGATGGCCCGACCACCAGCACCAGGGCGCCGCTCACGGCTGGGACCCCAGCGCGATCTCAGAATGCCGCAGGAAGGCCGCGCCTGAACGCGGTTCGTGAAACAGCACCAGGCGATCGAGTGTGAAGGGCTGCTCCAGAACCGGGGCAAACCAGTTTTCAGCGGCGGTGCGGACAGCATCCCGGTCGGCGTCGGGCAGCCTCTTGGTGAGCGTCATG
>CAYGRH010000122.1:0-8834 GCA_964352165.1 uncultured Hyphomicrobiaceae bacterium
TGTGTGGAGCGAGGTCGACGGGCTGCTCTGCTGGACACCTGCCGGTCATCTCAAGCCAAGCCTTCGTGTCGCAAGCGTCCTGGAAGCCTTGACGTTCACTCTCGAAGAAGTCGTCAGAGTGTAGCGCGCAATCCGGTTCTAGTTTTGATCTTCCGGTAATTTGGGTAGGGGCAGGATCGAAATGCCTTCCTCCAGAAGGTCGCGCGCATCTTCGGCCGATGCTTCGCCCCAAACGCCGCGATCTTCGGCTTCTTCGTAATGGATCTTGCGAGCCTCTTCGGCAAAACGCGGCCCGACGTAGTCCGCCTTGGAGACGATTTCCTCGCGCAATTTTCGCAGGACGGCTCGGGCCTCGGGCGGCAGGTCGGGCGCGGAGGCGTTCGTGATGTCGGTGCTCGTGCTTGTGCTCAAAGGCGAATGTCCAGCGGATGTTCTCTTGGAACCTTTTGATATCCGAGGTGCCATGAGGGCTTTTTCAACCCGGCTGGTCGAGCAAGCCGGGCAGCGGACGGCACCCTTTGCGCGCTGGGAATCGTAGGCAGAGCTGTTGGCGAACCATGCTTCGAATTCGTGGCCCTTCGCGCAGCGCAATGCATAGCGGATCATGACGGCGATCCGTCAGGCGGTGCGCCGGAGCTTATGGAGAACGGACGGTCGTGCTTGAGGGCCGGGATGCGTGCGCGCACCTGGGCGACCTGCTCGACGTCGATATCGGCAAAGATCACCGTTGGCTCCACCGCTGCTTCGGCAAGGATTTCTCCCCAGGGGGAGACAATCAAGCTGTGGCCGAAAGTCTGGCGGCCATGTTCATGGGTTCCGCCCTGGGCTGCGGCGAAAACGAAGCACTGCGTTTCGATTGCACGCGCGCGGATGAGCGTGTGCCAGTGGGCGATGCCCGTCGGCCGTGTAAATGCGGCCGGGATGGCAATGAAAGCCGCGCCGGATTTGGCGAGAGTTCGGTGCAGATGGGGAAAGCGAAGGTCATAGCAAATCGTCATGCCAAGGCCGCCCCATGGGGTGTCAGCTATGACGGCGTCGCGTCCGGGTTCGTAGTTCGCGCTTTCGGCATACGTTTCACCGTTCGCCAGCTCGACATCGAACATGTGGATCTTGTCGTAGCGGGCAGTCACACGGCCTTCGGGTGAGATCAGGTAGGAACGGTTCGCCAGCTTCGTGACTGCTTCGCCGTTGTTTTCGACGGCAGGCAAGAGGACCGGCATTGAACCTATGTGCAGCCAGATCTTCAGTTCGCGGGCGAGCGAGCGGAAATGGGCGATCGCGGGATTGCCTTCTTCCTTGCGGGCGGCCACGAGCAGCTTGTCGCGGTCGAGTTCCATCAAGGTCGTCACTTCCGGTGTCTGAACGTAGTGCGCGCCGCCGCTTGCTGCCTGCCGGATGAGAGAGGTTGCGTCTTCCAGGTTGCGGGTGACATCACGGCCCGAGCACATCTGAACCAGAGCTGCGCGGAAATGCTTATTGTCCGTCATGTCATTCATCGCTTCTGCCATCTTGTTTTTCTTCGCTAGCCTCTGGAAGGCTGTTGCGTTGGACGTGCTGAACTTACCCTTTCAGAAGCGGGTCGAGTTTTCCAGCGTTCTCAAGTGCGAAAAGTTCATCGCAACCGCCGACATGGATCTCGCCGATCCAGATCTGCGGGACCGTGTTTGAGCCACCGGCCTCTTCGCGCATCTGTGCGCGCAGTTTTGGGCGCATGGTGACGTCGCGCTCCTCGAACACCGTGCCCTTGCTGGCCAGAAGCTTTTTCGCGCGGATGCAAAAGGGGCAAAGCATCGCCGTGTAGATCAGAATCTTAGGCACCCGAAATGTTCCATTTGCTGAGCGGTTTTAGGTTGGTCGATCGTAAGGCCGGAGCGTGCCGACGGGTGAGATATGGTGGCAATTGGAGTTAGCAAAAGATGTCTTAGCAGCCCGCTTGGTGAAACGAAAACCCGGCAGTGCCCGGATCAGTTCGGAAAAGGGGCCGTTTGGAGCGGGGCAGTCAGGGCGACTGTGATGGCGATCAGGTTGTGACGGCTGCTGTGTCTGTGACCATGGCAAGAGCCAGGACGTCAACGTGGACGGCTTCTGCCTTCAACAGGGCCTGCGTGCATGCTTCGACCGTTGCGCCCGTTGTTATGACGTCGTCGATCAGCAGGACGTGCGCGCCGGCAATACATGAGCGCTTTCTCGATGGCACGGAAAAGGCTCCCTGGACGTTGCTCTTTCGCTGCGATGTCGACAATCCGACCTGCCGCCTGGTACGCCGGGAGCGGATGAGCGCGGTTGGGGCAAACGGCAATTCCGTGATGCGGGCCAGCTCTCTTGCGAGCATGGCGGACTGATTGAAGCGTCGCGATAACAAGCGCCATCTATGAAGTGGGACGGGAACGATAATATCGGCATCTGCAATAAGCTCGCGGCCCGCGGTCGTCAGCCAGCGGCCAAACAGGCGGCGCGCATCCTGATGGTCGCGAAACTTGAAGTCGCCGATGAGTTTGCGCATCGCGCCGTCATAACGGGCGGCGGCGCGTGCTTTGCGATACGCGGGGTTCCTGGACGCGGCTGCAGCCGAGATCATTGTTCCGCCGGTATCGAACGGCATCGGGAGGCCGAGGCGGTCGCATAGTGGTTCGCCGATAAAGTCGATGCGTTGCCAGCAGGAAGGACATATCGCATCGTGGTCGCCTAAGGGTTCATGGCAGGACATGCAGACGGGCGGCATTGCGAGGTTGGCTAAGTTGCGGATAGCCGAGCTCACGACCGAACGGACAAAGGGGGCTGCGCGGGAATTACCTGTTGCCGCGCCATCGTCTTTGCGGTGGTCGAAATCGGTTTCCACGGGCGTTCGGTTTCGCTCCAGAGTTGGCGGATCGCCGCCCGGCTATGGTAGGCGGATTGCTATAGCGTTGCTATATTAGGCATGGACCGGCAGGCCGGTCGAGCGGGAACGGGCGTCGCATTCGTGGAATGGTCCCGGGCAATTTAGACCCGTTGGGTGGTGAGGCAGCGGGCGCGGCGGGCTCGAAAATATTGGGATGAAGGGCAGGTTGCCAGTGGCAGGGGCCATCGTTTTCGATCGCAAAGAATTGCGCCGGCGGCGAGCGGGGGCTGCGGCAAACGTCAATTCCCACTCGTTCCTGGCGGACCGCGTGGCGGAAGACATTGCCGAGCGCTTGTCGATTGTGCAGCGCCAGTTTGCGAATTGTGCGGATATCGGAGCGCATCATGGAGTGCTTGCGCGGGCGCTCGCGAACTTGGACAACGTCGGCAGTGTGGTGAGCGTCGAACCCGTGGAAGAGTTGCTGGATCTTTGTCCGCACCCTCGGATATTGGCCGATGAGGAAGTTCTGCCGTTTGCGCCGGAAAGCCTCGATCTTGTCGTCTCTGGGCTTGCGCTGCAGTTTGTGAATGACCTGCCGGGCACGTTCGCGCAGATACGGCGGGCCTTGAAGCCTGACGGCTTGTTTGTGGCGTGTATGGCGGGCGGGCAAACGCTGAGTGAATTGCGTCATTCGTGGCTGATTGCTGAAGAAGAGGTGTGCGGCGGAGCTTCGGCGCGCGTTGCTCCCACGGCTGATGTCCGAGAGCTGGGCGGTTTGCTACAGCGGGCGGGTTTTGCGCTGCCTGTCGTGGATGCCGACGTGGTGCGGGTTACGTATTCGTCATCGCTTGCCTTGATGCGCGAACTGAAGGCCATGGGTGCGGGAAACGTTCTTGTGGACCGGCGGCGGGTTCCTGTTACGCGCTCATTATTGGCGCGGGCATGTGCGGTCTACGACGAGATGTTTTGTGAACCTGACGGCAGGGTTAACGCAACCTTCGAACTGATTACGCTGACAGCCTGGGCACCGCACGAGAGCCAACAAAAGCCATTGCAACCCGGGAGTGCCAAGACGCGGCTGGCCGATGCGCTCGGCAGTGTTGAGCTGCCAGCAGGCGAAAAGGCTGGTGGCGGCCAAGTTGGCAGCCCGGGCGGCAAGCGGGAGCGCTGAGGGCGCAGGCGGTGACGGACAGCGCGAATATGATAGGGTTCGGGCACGATGACATGCCGTTGGGTCGGACCTGCTCTCATCTTCTGGTTGAGAGCCTGATTGACGCTTCAGGATTCAGCGCAAGCGCTTCCACCCGGACCGATCAGGCACTTCCGCCGGTCGCGTTGACGAACGAAAGATGCGATGCCGACTGATCTGTTGCCACCTTTCAGCGTACTTTCCGACCCTCTCAAGTCAGCTCTATATCTCGACTTTGACGGAACACTGGTCGACATCGCGCCGAGCCCTGATGCCGTAGTCCTGGGGCCAGACGTTCGATCCGACCTTGCCCGGCTGTTCGATGTCACTGGTGGAGCAGTCGCCATCGTGACGGGGCGCGAACTTGGCGTCATCGATAGTATTCTTGCGCCGCTCAGGTTTCCAATCGCCGGTGTTCACGGGCTGATACGCCGGAGTGCGGACGGCACGATCCGCGGGCCTGAATTCGATGCGGCAGGGATGGATGCAATCGAAGCGCGCCTTCGGTTGCTGTCGGACAAGGAACCGGGCCTGCTGGTCGAGCGGAAGTCCTGCGCTGTCGCATTGCATTTCCGCGCACGTCCCGAGCTTGAAGAGATCTGCCTGGAGACGATGCGCGCTGCTGTGAGTTCGAGCAGCGGACTGACGCTGCAGCATGGCAAGATGGTCATCGAGGCCAGGCCGGGTGATCACGACAAGGGAACCGCGATTGCGGCGTTTGCGAGAGAAGCTCCGTTTGCCGGGAGACTAGGGTTGTTTGCTGGCGATGACGTCACCGATGAGAGCGGTTTCAATGCCGTCAATGCGATGGGCGGCGTGTCGATCAAGATCGGTGCGGGTGACAGTGCTGCGCGCTATCGGGCGTCAAACAACTGGGAATTTCTGGATTGGCTGGCGCGATTGGCAGATCACTGGTGCGGAACCGTGCCGGCTAGAATACACGACGTTGAAGGGAATGCATGACGGTGAGCACGAATACAGCGAAGGGCCTTGCGGCGTCAGTCAACGCAGCAGCCGTCGATAACCTCGAAGTGGGAATTGTGGGCAATTGCGGGATCGGCGCGCTCGTCGATTCCAGCGGCCGGATCGTGTGGTGCTGCTTTCCCCGCTTCGACGGAGATCCGGTGTTTCACAGGCTGCTAGGTGAATCGCGTGAACGGCCGGGGGGCGGTGAATTTGCCATCGAACTTGAGGGGTTCAAGACGGGCCGGCAGGAGTATGTGGCCAACACCGCAATTTTGAAAACGACGCTGGAAGGCGAAAGCGGTGTCGTCGAAATTACCGACTTCGTGCCGCGCTTTACCTGGCGTGACCGGCGCTTTCGTCCGCAGATGCTGATCCGGAGGGTCGTGCCGATTGCGGGTTCGCCGCGCATTCGCATCAAAGTATCGCCGCGGTTCAATTACGGCGCGGACGTCCCGGTGACGACGAGCGGCTCGAATCATATCCGCTATATCGGCGAGGCGCTGGCTCTGCGGCTGACGACGGATGTGCCGATCGATTACGTTAAGGGCGAGACGTACTTCAATCTTGCTGAGCCCGTGAACCTTGTGTTCGGTCCGGATGAGACGTTGTCGGAAGGCCCGGTTGAAACCGCGCGTGTCTACGAACAGCGCACGCGGTCCTATTGGCAGTCGTGGTCGCACCGGCTGGCGCTGCCACTCGAATGGCAAGATGCCGTCATTCGCGCAGCGATCACGTTGAAGCTGTGCAGCTATGAACCGACAGGCGCGATCGTTGCGGCTTTGACGACCAGTATTCCGGAAGCGGCGAATTCCGAACGCAACTGGGACTACAGATTCTGCTGGGTGCGCGATGCGTTCTTTGTTGTGCGGGCCTTGAACAGTTTGGCGGCCGTCAGGACCATGGAAAATTATTTCCGTTGGATCATGAACGTAGTGGCGGACGCCAACGGAGGCCATATTCAGCCGGTGTTCGGTATTGGGCTTGAAAAAAAGCTGAGCGAAAGAACTGTCACGGGCCTGCCTGGATATCGCGGGATGGGGCCGGTGCGGGTGGGAAATCAGGCGCACGAGCATTTCCAACATGACACCTACGGCAACCTCGTGCTCGGCGCGGCGCAGGCGTTCTACGACAAGCGGCTGTTTATGTCGCCGGGTGTGAGCGACTTCGCGCAACTCGAAGTCGTCGGCGAGCAGGCGTTCGCGCTGCACGATCAACCGGATGCGGGGCTATGGGAATTGCGCTCGCGTGCGCGGGTTCATACCTCGTCGAGCCTGATGTGCTGGGCTGCCTGCGACCGGCTGGCAAAGATCGCCAATCACATTGGGATACGGGATCGCGCGGAGCACTGGCAACGCCGGGCGAAGCTTATCCGTGACGTGATCCTCGCGCGCTCGTTTAACGACAAACGTCAGGCATTCGTAGAGAGCTTCGAAGGTGAGCACCTCGATGCGAGCGTTCTGTTGATGGCCGAGGTGGGCTTTATTGATGCGCGCGATCCGCGCTTTGTCTCGACAGTTGCGCTTTTGGAAAAGACTCTCGGGCGCGGGCCGTTCATGATGCGATATGAAGCGGCAGACGATTTCGGGATGCCGGAGACGGCATTCAACATCTGTGCGTTCTGGCGGCTGGATGCGTTGGCGCGGATGGGGCGTCGCGAAGAGGCGCGCGAGATTTTTGAAGCATTGCTTGCGGCACGAAACCCGCTGGGGCTGATGTCGGAAGACACCGATTTTTCGACCGGCATGGCATGGGGAAATTTCCCGCAGACCTATTCGATGGTGGGGATCATCAACGGCGCCGTGAGGCTGTCGCAACCTTGGGAAGCGCAGATATGAGCCGTCTTGTCGTCGTATCGAACCGAGTCGCGGATCTGGAGAAGGCTGCGCAATCCGGCGGGCTGGCGGTTGCTCTTGATGATGCGCTGAAGAAGGCGCACGGGGTCTGGTTCGGTTGGGATGGGTCTGTTGTCGAGGATCAGGCAGCGTATGCAGTTTCGCAGCAAACGCACGATGAGGTAACGGTTGCCACCGTGCCGCTAAGCCGATCGGAATACGAAGAGTATTACCTGGGTTTTTCCAACAACGTGTTGTGGCCGGTCTGCCATAACCGGCTCGATCTTGCGGAATTCGACCCTGGCTTCGTTGATGGGTATCGGCGCGTGAACGCGAGACTGGCGGATGCGTTGACAGGAATTCTGCGGCCCGACGATTTGATCTGGGTTCATGATTACCACGTCATCCCGATGGCCAGCGAACTGCGCGCTCGTGGCATCAAGCAGAAGATCGGGTTCTTTCTGCATATTCCGTTTCCGCCGCCCGACGTTCTTCTGGCGGTTCCCGATCATGAGTGGCTGGTGCGCTCTCTGTTTTCTTATGACGTAATCGGGTTTCAGACCTCGGGCGATGTCGCTAACTTCGTTCGTTATGTCGAAGATCATGCCGAGGGCTCCGTTGGCGAGGATGGACGGGTCAAGGCCTTCGGCAGCGAAGTGATCGCGCGCTCGTTCCCAATCGGGATCGATGTGGAGGCCTTCCGTGCGATGGCGCGCACGCCGGAAGCCGACGACCAGATCCAGCGGCTTCATCGGCGCAGCATGGTGCGGGCGCAGATCATCGGCGTGGAGCGTCTCGATTATACGAAGGGTCTCCCCGGCCGCCTGAAGGCATTTCGCCGGTTGCTCGAACTCTATCCCGAAAACATCAAGGCGGCGACGCTGATGCAGATTGCGCCGCCGACTCGCGAAGAGGTGGCGGCCTACACCGATATCCGCCAGGAACTCGAAGGTCTGTCAGGGGCGATAAACGGCGAGTTCGGCGACTTCGACTGGACGCCGGTGCGCTACATCCATCGCACGATAGAGCGCAAGACGCTTGCAGCGTTGTTTCGCGGCAGCCAGGTCGGGCTGGTGACACCGTTGCGTGACGGCATGAACCTCGTCGCCAAGGAGTATATCGCGGCGCAAGACGATGATGATCCCGGCGTGCTGATCCTGTCTCAGTTTGCGGGGGCGGCCGAAGATCTCGAAGAGGCATTGATCGTCAATCCATACGATATCGACGATATGGCGAATGCGATGCAGAAGGCGATTACGATGCGCATCGATGAGAAGCGCGAAAGGTTCGATGCGCTCATCCGTCGTGTGCGGCTGCGCGACGTAAAGGCGTGGCGGGAAAACTTCCTTGCGGCGCTTTCAGGCGCTTCGGATGATCTGGGGCAATGAGGGTTGCGGGCGGGGCCGGTGTGGCGGGGAAGCTCGCAGGCTGGCGGCTTGTGGCCGATATCGGCGGGACGAACGCGCGCTTTGCCCGGGCGGTCGGTGCGACTGGCGAGCTTTGCGGTCTGACCACGCTGAGTGTTTCCCAGTTTTCCAGCTTCGATGACGCGCTTGCCAATTATCTCACCAGTTTTGATGCTGCCGACGGTTGTGTCGGGGCGGCTGTTGCAGCGGCAGGCCCCGTCGACGCCGTCGGTGTGCAGCTGACTAATGCGCCGTGGACGATTGACCGGCGGCGGTTGTCGGAGGCGTTGGGCTGCGTGCCCGCTCTGCTGGTCAATGACCTAGCTGCCGTTGCCATGGCGCTGCCGCATCTCGCGGAGGTCGACGCGGTTCGCGTGTCAGGTGGCGATGGCAGCAAAGATCGCAATGCCGCGATGCTGGCTGTGAACGTCGGCACAGGGGTTGGTGCTGCCGCTGTTGTTCCGAATGCGGGTGGCTGGGTTGCCTTGCCGGGGGAAGCGGGACACATGAGCCTGCCGGATGTGGCGCGGCTGGCCGGCTGCGACGTTGCGCAGCGCTTAGCGTCTGCTGAATTCCGATCGGTGGAAGACGTTCTGTCCGGGCGCGGGATCGTCGCGGTC
>CAYGRH010000123.1:0-8808 GCA_964352165.1 uncultured Hyphomicrobiaceae bacterium
CGCTCACGGCGCGGATCGCTCGCGTAGCTCGCGGCGCCTCAGCATGTGTACGAGCAGAGCGGGGATGAGCCTTGAGCGGAAAAACCCACAAAAAAGAGCCGGAGCAGCGGCCGCTCCGACTCTTCAAACGCGATTGAGGGTCGCTCGTGGTCAGTTGCTCAGACCGACCGGAGCCACCCATGGATGAAACGAACACAAGCTGCAGCGTTGGCTAGTCCCGATCAAACATTCGCGAGATCTCGCAGCAGCCGGCTCGTTTTCAACAATGTGAACGCGCTACTTCTGACACCGGAGACCGGTGCTTACGCGCTTCAACGTGATCTGGAATTCTCATCGACCGGGCGAACCTGGAGTTCATGGCTGTCCCATCAGAGATGCAGCGCGTTGGTGCCGTCGTTGTAGACCCAGAATCTCACGCTCTGCCCAGCCTTGGGAGACCCGGCAAAACATGGAATCACGCTGTACTCCCACTTTTCATAAGCCCGATCCGCACCTATTGTCGATCAGAATGCCGGATTTTGCGAAGTTGCGGGGCGGGTGTGGCCAACGTTAGAGTCTTTTTGCAACACTTGCGCGAGCCATAGCCTAAGTTGCCGGCTGATTCGGTACGTTCCTCCGGGTGACATCCTGCGGTTCAGGCCGGCCTGACTGGCCAGAAAGGCCGGCTTGATTTCAATAACCTAGCCATCATAGCGGCTCCCATCTGCCCATAGGACACATGTCTCACAACACGTTCGGTCATCTTTTCCGTGTCACCACCTGGGGCGAAAGCCACGGCCCGGCCATCGGCTGCACGGTCGACGGGTGCCCGCCCGGGCTTGCAATCGATCGCGATGAAATCCAGGGCTATCTCGACAAGCGCCGTCCGGGCCAGTCGCGCTATACGACGCAGCGCAAGGAACCCGACGAGGTTGAAATTCTGTCAGGTGTTTATGCCGACAGCGAGGGCCGGCAAGTTTCGACCGGCACGCCCATCAGCCTCATGATCCGCAATGTCGATCAGCGCTCGAAGGACTACGGCAACATCGCGCAGAAGTTTCGACCCGGACATGCCGACTACACCTATCTCGCCAAATACGGGGTGCGCGACCCCAGGGGCGGCGGCAGGTCCTCGGCGCGCGAAACCGCCATGCGGGTTGCTGCCGGTGCGATCGCGCGGCGCGTCCTCGATGGCATAACCATCCGCGGTGCGTTGGTTCAAATGGGCCCTCACAAAGTGGACCGTGAGAGATGGGACTGGGACGAGGTCAACCAGAACCCGTTCTTCTGCCCCGACGCAAAAACGGCTGACGCATGGGGAACATACCTCGACGGCATTCGTAAATCCGGCTCGTCGATCGGGGCGGTGATCGAAGTTGTGGCCGAAGGTGTGCCGGTGGGTCTTGGCGCGCCGATCTACGGCAAGCTCGATGCCGATCTTGCAACGGCGATGATGAGCATCAACGCCGTCAAAGCCGTTGAGATCGGTGACGGGATGGCGACGGCTGCCATGACGGGTGAAGATAACGCCGATGAAATGCGTGCGGGGCCCGATGGCAAGCCGGTGTTTTTATCCAACCACGCCGGCGGAATTCTTGGCGGACTTTCGACGGGCCAGCCTGTCGTATGCCGCTTTGCCGTCAAGCCGACCTCGTCGATCCTCACGCCACGGCGGACAGTCGACGCGAACGGCGAGGAGACGGACATCGTCACGACAGGACGGCACGACCCTTGCGTAGGAATTCGGGCAGTTCCGGTCGGCGAAGCCATGATGGCATTGGTTCTTGCCGACCATCTGTTGCGCCACCGCGGACAATGCGGTGCGTAAAACCCGATAATAGCGTGCAACCGCGGCTCACATCGCTCGACTGCGAACGGAGAATTTCCAACCGGGGCCGATCAGGCAGAAAATGCCGGGGGCCTTTGGTACTGCGCGTGAATGAAGCACGCGCTGTCTAAAATCTCATCACGCTGACGTCGAGGGAAGCGGCGCGCGCAACCACGGTTTCGTGTTGGAGGTTCTGCCTCAGCCGCGTTGTCTGGCTGGCGAGCCACCGGGAAACCAGGAGGGAAGCGAAGGGCTATGGAAGCAGCGGGTCAGGACGATGTGATGTCTGGCTACACGGTCGGGTATGGCCGGGAGTTGGGGCAGTCTCGGGTCTACGGCGTCGGAAGCGTGGGGCTCATTCTCGCGGTCGCTTCGTTCTGGGTCGGCTCGCCGTTGTTGTTCGGACTGGGCGCCTTGTTCGTTTGCGCGGCCGTCTATTTCTATCCGCTGGTTGAGACGGGACGACCGCGGATCGGTGCGAACCAATACGGCATTTTCATCGAAGGTCTCGGCCTCATTTCCTGGCGTGGCATCCGCGAAGTCAAGCTCGTGTCCATTGCCGTGCGCACGATGATGACACACGAACTGCAAATCCATCTGAGCCAGCCGATCGCGCGGGCGCTGATCGCGGACTGGAGACGCATGCCATGGTACCGGCTGATGATGCATCTGCCCTGGTCGATGACGGCCGATAACGTCATCCGTATTCCGCTGACG
Source organism: uncultured Hyphomicrobiaceae bacterium (assembly GCA_964352165.1). Taxonomy (GTDB): domain Bacteria; phylum Pseudomonadota; class Alphaproteobacteria; order Rhizobiales; family Hyphomicrobiaceae; genus CAYGRH01. The sequence continues at coordinate 2,525 of CAYGRH010000123.1, forward strand.
GCCTTTGCGCGGCCGGCCGAGGAAATTCACGCCCAGTTCGAGCGTCTGTGGCGGCATTATCGCGGGCGGGGATGAACCCCGTTCGGGAGAGTTCGGGAGAATGTGCGGCAGCCTTAGCTCAACAGCCCATACAGGCCTGCGCAAAACAATATGCCGAGCGCGACACGGCGATAAAGCGCCTCGTTGGATTTGCGGAACAGCCGTCCGCCCAGCCAGGCGCTGGCCATGAAAACGGGCAGCAGAACGGCAACGGTTTTTGCTGTCTGCCATGAGATCAATCCGGCGATCAGCATCTGGGCGATCAGCGCCAGGAGCGTGATGGCGAAGTAGCCGGTAAAGTTTGCCCGATTGGTCGCTGCATTGTCCTTGCTCGACAGCAGATAGAGCATGACGGGCGGATTACCGAGGCTCGTCAGCGCCATCAATGTGCCGGATAGCGCGCCGACTGAAACGGTTGCAGGAAGCGGCTTTGGTCCGGTGTAGCGCCAGCCCAACATCAGCAGCACCGACGACACCAAGACCACGATAGCGATGGCGTAGCGCACGAGCGTGGGCTCAAGCGACAATAACAGCCAGCTTCCAAGCGGCATGAAGAGCGCAGCGGCAAGCCCCATCGGGGCGACAACGCTCCAATTGATGTGAGAGCGCACCTCAGGGAGCAACTGGGCGGTGACGACAACCTCCATGATGATGATGATGCCGATGGTTTCGACGGGGCCAAAGAAGCCGGCAAAGAATGGTGCCATCAACATGCCGGAGCCAACGCCCGCAAAGCCGCGCATGAGACCTGCCGCTGCTGCCACCGCAATCGCCAAAAGGAGCGTTTGCGTCATTGCTGGCTCGCCTCGAAAAGTGCGACTGCGCCGATGCGCGTCACGCGCACGTCGTCAAAGCGCTGCGACAGTTCTCGATTGAGATCACTGAAGGTATCGGCGGCGTTGGAAAAGATACCCTTGCGATTGTAGTAGTCCATGAGGGCCTGGGCGGGAGGCGATCGAGGGACATCACCTTGCAAGATGGTTGCGCCGAAGATCTTCGCGCCTGGTGCGAGTATCGGGCGCAGGTGGTCGAACACAACGGCTTTTGCGCGCATGTCGCCGGGCAGGCAATGCAGCAGGTAGCACAAGCCGGCTGAGGTGAAATGCCCCTCGAATGGCAATTGCTCCAAGACGTTTGCGACGTGTATTGCCGGCCGATAACGGGCAATGCGGCGGGCGGCAGCGTGCAGGCTGTGCGGGTTCAAATCGACGAGAGTTATTTGCGGCGCAGATGACGGCCAGTTGGTGTGATCGAGGAAATATCCCGTACCCACGCCGATATCGAGGTGGTTTCCCGTGGTGTTGCGGTCGTAAAGTTCGAGGAGTTTTGCCGTCGGGCATCGCCAGAGAAAGCGGTTGGAGAACCCGAGCACGAACCAGTCGTAGGCCGAGAGCGTGAAAGGGGTATAGACGGCCTGGCCGGCTTCTGCAGCGCTATCGCGGTCGCCTGCCTCGTTTGCTCCGCGATCCGCCATCGGCCATTCAACTCCCACCTTCGCGTTACGCCGTGGCCCGCTTCATTGAGGGTCAATCCTGCCAGAACTCGGTTTGGAATAACACCAGAACCGTGAACAGTTCGAGGCGGCCGAGCAGCATGGCGAGCGACAAAATCCATTTCGCGGTATCGGGCAGGGTGGCAAAGTTGCCTGCCGGTCCAACCGTATCGCCGAGACCAGGTCCGACATTGCCGATGGCTTGCGCTGCCGACGATAGCGACGTGATCAAATCGAGCCCGGTCGCGGCGAGCAGCACCGTGAAGATCCCCACCGTTGCGAGATAGATCGCCAGGAACGAGACGACGGAAAATGAGACGTCATCAGGAAGCCTGCGCGAATTGTAGTAGAGCGGCACGACGCGATGGGGACTGATCAGATGCACGAAATGGGTGCGGACGAGCAGCCCTGCGACCTGCAGCCGGTAGATCTTGATGGCACCACTGGTGGAGCCTGAACAGCCTCCGACAAAGGTGAGGAGGAAGAAAACGCCGACTGAGAACGCGCCCCACGCGCTGTAGTCGTCGCTGGCGAACCCGGTCGTGGTGATGATCGACGTCACGTTGAACGCAGCGAGGCGCAGAGCATCAAGCGGAGGAAGTTCGCGGGCGATAGCGAGCCAGCATGCAAGGACGATTGATACCAGCACGATAAAAGCGATGAAGCCGCGAACCTGCTCATCATTGATCAAGGCGTCGGGACCGTTCTTCAGCGCCTTGATCATGACGACGAACGGCAGCGCGCCGGAGATCATGAAGATGATGGCTGCGGTTTCGATTGAAGCTGAGCGGAAAAACGCAAAACTCGCATCGTGGGTCGAAAATCCGCCCGTCGCGACCGTCGCCATGGCGTGGCAGATTGCATCGAATGGGCCCATGCCGAGGAGCAGGTAGGTCAGCGCGCAAGCCGACATGAGCGCCACGTAGATGAGCGCGGTCGAGATTACGAGTTGCTCGGTTCGCGCCAGGATCTTTTCGGATTTTTCCGAGCTTTCGGATTGGAACAGCTGCATGCCGCCGACGCGCAAGAAGGGCAGCAGGATGATCGCCATTACGACGATGCCGAGCCCGCCGATCCCGTTCAGCATGGCGCGCCATAGCAGGATGCCGCGGGGCAGCGAATCCAGATCGGTCAGCGCGGTGGAGCCGGTCGTGGTGACGCCCGACATCGCCTCAAAGAAGGCATCGGAATAATCAAGACCGACGCCAAGCAAGGGCAAGGCAGACACTCCGGCGACAACGACCCATGCCAGTGTCGTCAGAACGAAACTTTCGCGAACGCCGATATGAGAGGGTTTATCGTCATAGCAACTCAGCAACAGCAGGCCGCCGAAGAAGCCGGTCACCATGGCGGAGAGGAAAAAGCTTCGCCAGTCGTCGTTACTGTCAGCCAGGTCAACAATCGCTGGCACCAACATTGCCATAGCCATAAAGCAGACGATCAGGCCGAGGACATGCATGACCGGACGAAGGTTCATGGAAATGCTGCCGGATAGTGCACTCAGCTAAGGGCGTGACGTGCGATTTAGATATGGGGTGCAACGACTGATGTGGAGTTATTATAAAACGAGGCGGTTTACCTGCGGCAAAAACGTTCCAGCAGCGCAATTCCGCATCTTCCCCTTCGTCGTGTTGTCGCAAAACCCACAAGTGGCCGGGCTATCCAGGGTACAGCGGCGGGCGAGGAGGAATTACTGCGCGATTTGTTTCTATGCTGGAAGCGGAACGCCCGTCTGGGAAAACAGGTTCTTCTGGCGGGCTTCCACCTCGTCGAGATCGAAGCCGTCGATGGTCGCGTTGAAAAGCTGATACCAGTTCAGTTTTGCATCGAGGTGCAGGAACACGCCGCCCAGGCCGATCGCTGCGCGGTCCATGAAGACGAACTCGCGCGGGATCGTGACCGGGCCTTTCTCCTTCAGGATCTGGTGGACGGAGAAGGCTTCCCTGCGGCCGTATTCGCCCGGCGTCGTGCCGTCGGCGATGGTGCGCTCGCGGTCATCGAGCAGCGGGCCATAGATGAAGCGGGCCCAGATTGAAAGTGCGTCGATCAACTCGTCATTCAGCCCCTTGAAGCCCCAGCGCTCGTAAGCGTGAACGACTTGATCGCGGTCGTTTTTCAAAAGGCCTTTGTAGAGGTTGATGACGCCTTCGATAAAGTGGATAGGGAACGTCCTGATGCAGCCGTAGTCGAGCAGGTTGATGCCGGCTGGCCGACCGTCGCGTTCGAACACAGTGTAGTTGCCCAGATGCGGGTCGCCGTGGATTACGCCGACATGGGAGAAGGGATGCCACCAGGCGCGGAACATGGCCTGGGCCAGTTCGTTGCGGTCCTCCAGCGGGTTGTCCTTGTAGTCGAGTAGCTTGCGGCCCTCCAGCCACGACATGGTGAGAAGGCGCTTCGTCGACAGTTCGGGCTCGATCTGGGGAACGCGCACGCGCTGGTCGCGATCGAAGATAGCGGCATAAAGGCGGGTGTGTCTGGCTTCGAGTACATAGTCGAGTTCCTCGCGCAAGCGGGCTGAAATCTCCTTGAGGATCTCGGTCGTGTTGACGCCCGGCTCCATGCGCGCATGAAGCTGGAAGATCAGCTTGAGCTGGGAGAGGTCGGCTTCGACGGCGGACTGCATGTCGGGGTATTGCAGCTTGCAGGCGAGCGGGCGGCCATCCTTGCTGACGGCCTTGTGGACCTGACCCAATGAGGCGGATGCGGTGGAGGTCGATTCAAAGCTTTCAAACCGGTCGGCCCATTGGGGACCAAGCTCGGCCACCATACGGCGGCGCACGAAACCCGGACCCATCGGCGGGGCCTGGCTCTGCAACTGCGCCAGCTCTTGCGCGTATTCCTTCGGCAGCGCTTCGGGGATGGTGGAAAGAAGCTGAGCGACCTTCATCAGTGGGCCCTTCAGCCCGCCGAGCGCGGCAGTCAGATCTTGGGCCGCCTTTGTCTTGTCGTGGTTCAGGCCGAGAAAGCGCTGGCCGGCGACGCGGGCTGCAACCGATCCGACGTTCGCGCCCACGCGCGCATAGCGAGCCGCGCGGGCGGAAAAGCGGTTTTCTTCATTGCTCATTAGGCCTGATCGCCTCTCTCGCCTTCGCTGTCCGATCCTGGCCGGATGGCCGTTCGTCCGGAGCGAGCGCACCAAGCAGCTCCGCCAGCGTCCCGTATATAGGAGCTGGCGGTCAAAACTGCGAACGCATCGCTCATGACGTGTAGTTTACGCGCCGCGCGAAAGCTGGATCAGTGGCCGGGATGGAGCGCTATTTTGCAAACAGCATCGCGTCGTCACCGAAGGCCTTGAACTCCAGCGCGTTGCCGGAAGGATCGAGGAGGAACATGGTGGCCTGCTCACCCGGCTCGCCCTTGAAGCGGATGCGAGGGGTGATCACCCAGCGCGTGTCATCCTCGGCGTTCAGCCGGTCGCGCAGGGCCTCCCAGTCGGGCATCGTCAGGACGACGCCGAAGTGAGGCACCGGCACGTCGGCACCGTCGACGGCATTGCTGACCTGCACGGCGTCCTTCAACGAGGGATCGAGGTGGGCCACGATCTGGTGTCCGAACAGGTCGAAATCGATCCAGTGGGTGTCCTCGCGGCCCGTTCCGCAGCCGAGCTTGCCGGCATAGAAGGCACGGGATTCCTCAAGGTCGCGGACGGGGAAAGCGAGGTGGAAGGGGCGGGTCATGTGGCTGGTTCCGTGATGATCTGATGGCGACGAGCGATGTTTGCATTCGGGCTCATATAGACGGATCAGCCCAGGTGTAAAGGATGGCGGCTTTATGCCTGGGTCCCCAGCCGATCCCTGATCCAGCGCGCAAGCCCCTCCTCCTCGATCTCGCCTGAGGCGAGGCCGAGGATCATGACGACTGCTTCTGAGTCAGATGCGTCGAATTCCAAATCGTTCAGGCCGAGGAACGTTATCATGGACAGCAGGCTGGTCCGCTTGTTTCCATCGAGAAACGGATGGTTTCGCGCAATGCCAAATGCGTTAGTCGCCGCGAGGGCGGCCGGATCTTTTTCACCGTAGGACCACTTGTTCGGAGCACGCGCCAGGGCGCTTTCGAGCAGTCCCATGTCGCGCAAACCGGCCGGACCTCCGAAGAGGCGAATCTGCTCGTCGTGAATTGCAATCACGAGTTCGCACCGGAGCCAGACGGGCTCGCTCACTTTGCCAGCTCTTTGAGGGCGGCCTGGTATTTTTTCATCGCCTTGCGAGCGATTTCGAGCCCCTTTTCCATGGTCTCATCGCCGCGTGAAACGTTGAAGCCTGAAGCGGTTTCGCTGACGATGACTTCATCGCCCAGTTCCAGGTTCAGGCGCGCCAAAAGCTCCTTCGGCAGGATGAGGCCGGTCGAGTTGCCGATCTTCTTGAGTTGCAGCCTCATGGTCGCGGCTCCGCAAGTGTAGCGCAACTGACGTTTGGTACCCGTGTGCGGCTGGGTTCACTACCAAACGTCAGGTGCAAAAGCTACACTAGAATCATAAAGTTACTAGTGTTCCTTATGGTTCTGACATTTGCTCGTAGGCAAGCCGCACCGGGTAGCAAATGTCAGAACCGGAACACTAGCGTTATACGGAATGTATAACATGGCGGAGCGGCTTTGTGGAGGGGTTGCGGCGCCCGCACAGCTATCCCCATGAAGCCTGGCGACAAACCGATGGTTGGATCCCGGGAACAAGTCCCGGGATGACCGTTGGAGTAGGAGCAGCCGGTCAGTCACACACTCAACTGGCATCCCGGCATTCATTGCCGGGATC
>CAYGRH010000124.1:0-8786 GCA_964352165.1 uncultured Hyphomicrobiaceae bacterium
TATTGGCGCAGCCTTTGTGCTGGCGACGGTTGCACAGGCGCTTGTCAGCTAAGGCCGACAGCCTCAAACCGCAATTCTCGAATGGGTCGGCTCTTAACGGGTCGGCCCATCGGCGTTTCTGCCGTGTTTACGGGACTAATGTCGAGGCTTCACGCGACAAGAGCGATCACAACACTCTGGAAGGCACGCGTCTCTCACGACCCGACTGCAAACTGGAATGTTTGCGGTCGGTTCGATCACGGGCGGCGGATCACCCCGTCAATCAACCCAGCCCGCGGCGATCTGGCGGCGGCGGGCGGCCAAAGCGTTGCGCATCAAAAACGCAACCGTCACCGGACCAACACCGCCCGGCACCGGCGTTACCCAGCTTGCAACTTCGCAAACATCATCGGTATCGACGTCGCCAACGATCATCGGCGAGCCGTCCGGTCCCGCGATCTGGTTGATGCCGATATCGATCACAGCAGCGCCCGGCTTGATCATGTTGGCCTTGATGAACCGGGGGATGCCGACTGCGACAAGCACCGCATCGGCCCGGCGCGAGTGCGTGGCGACCGAGCGCGTCATGTGATGGCACACCGTTACCGTTGCACCTTCCGACATGAGCAGAAACGCGGCTGGCTTGCCGACGATTTCGGAGTGGCCGATCATTACGACCTCGAGGCCCGCGAGTTGGAGTCCCGTTTCGCGGATCAATTCCACGGACGCTGCAGCCGTACATGGGGCGAGCGCCAGGTCGTTGTAGACGATGTTACCGATCGATGCGGGGTTCATGCCTTCGACATCCTTGAGCGGATGGATGGCAGACTGTAAGGATCGGACGTTGATGTGATCTGGAACGGGACGCTGCAGAATGACGCCGAGGACATCGACCTCATTGTTCATGGCAATCAGGCGCGCTTTGCACTGGTCCTGGGTGAGATCACCGGGCCAGACCTGTTCTTCGAAGGGTATGCCGACCTTTGCGGCGGCGCGCGACTGATTGCGAATGTATACTGCGATCTCCGGACGGTCGCCGATGCTGATCGATACCAAGCGGCCCAAAGAACGCGATGAAGACATTTCGGTTACGCCGGCTGCGACTTCACCGAGAATGCGCTTTTGCACGGCGCGGCCGTCGATCAGCCGATTGTCGCTCATAGATAAACCTCCCGCGCCGGGGGTTTGCGCGACTTGAACTTGGCGGGATGGTTCCATGATCAGCCTCGTATTTTCTGGCGATTGCGCGCAATTCGGGCATGCCGAGCCAGAGGGGCCGGCCAGTGACGCGAAAACTTGCGGGTTTTGTGCTCAGGCCCATTGGACTTGAGCGAATGTCTTGCCGGTCGCGTGAAGCTGACCGGAAGATCTTGAAGCGCCCGAAATCATGGTCGGCACATTGAGCCATTTTCGGGGTGGCGTAGCCGGGGGAGGATTGGATCCCGGCTACGCACTGAACAAAGCGGCTTCAGGTCCGCGTTTGTTATTTCTTGCTTCCGATCTCGTCGAGCTTGCGCTCCCACTTCATGGCCTTGGCGAAGGCTGCGAGTTCTTCGTCAGGCATGTGGATCGTGTTTTCCGGACCCGGATAGTCGCGATCGACGACGTCTTTCATGTAGCGCGTGATGACGTCTTCCATGATCGGGATGAGGTCGGTGTAGATGCGCGAGTGCTTGGGAACATGCTCTTCCCACAGGTGGAAGAGGTCAGACGAAATGATGTGCACGCCGTCGGCGCGGTTACCGGCACCAAGGCTGATCACCGGAACTTCGATGTTCTCAGCCAGGTATTCAGCAACTTCAGATGTCGTGACTTCGCACAGGATCGAGAAGCAACCGGCATCGACCATTGCCTTGGCGTCGTCGATCAGCTCCTGGGCGCGCTTGGACGTCTTACCCTGGGCGATGAAGCCACCGAGCTGCGGCATGCGCATCGGCGTGATGCCGATGTGACCCTGAACCGGGATACCGGCGTTGACGATTGCTTCTATGTTTGGTGCGTGGTGGCGGTTGCCTTCGCACTTCATAACTTCGGCGTTGGCTTCGTGAACGAAGCGGCCTGCGTTCTCAATCGCCTGCTCTTTGGAGACGTGGAAGCTCCAATAGGGCATGTCGACCATGCGCAGTCCGAACTTGGAACCGCGGTCGATCGCCTGCGACATCATCATGACTTCGTCGAAGCTGACTTTGACCGTGGACTGGTGCCCGAACAGGATCATGCCGCCCGTGTCCGAAACGCAAAGAATGTCCATGCCCAGGCGGTCGGCAACAACTGCCGTGCGGTAGTCGTAGGCGGCGAGCTGGGTAATGGGCTCGCCCCTCTTTTTCTTCGCCATCAGTGTGTTGACGGTGACCTTCTTGCGCTTCGCAGCCTCAGCCATGGCGTTCTCTCTCCGGATGGATTTTTTTAAAGTTTTGGATTGTGCATTGGGGGGCCCGACCACCTGGAAAAATCCGAAGGTGAATCCATGCCGCCACTGGAGCATATGGGTGGTCGCCAGCCCCCAATAGTCAAATGCGCAAAAGCTATGAGGCATTCGCTTAAGGCTATGACGGGAGCTATGAATTCGGCGAAAACTGCTGGTCGGCCATAGGTATTGCAGTGCAAGAGCGGTGTTGAAATTCCCGTACACCAGCGCTGAGCGCGTCCTTGCGGCCCGTACTGACTTAGCGCGATTTGGTGATACCGATGGCGGGCGCTGTGGTGAGCCCCGAGGAGTTAGGCGATCGCGCCGTAGGCGAGCTTGCCGAGAATCAGCATACCGATGACGACGAGCAGTATCGATACGATGCTTCGCAGCGTTTGGCGTGGTAGCGCGTGGGCCAATTTGGCTCCTGCCCATGTGCCAAAGGCGATTCCCACAGCCAGGATGCACCCAAGGGCGACGTCAAGTGTTCCGGCGTAGAGATTACCTCCGGTCGCCAGCACAGCGATAGGGAGCTGAATGGCTTGTGACAGCCCGATAGAGGTGAGAACGGGAACGTTGAGCCACATCAGGATCGGCACGAGAACAAGTGGGCCGCCCGTGCCGGTTAGGGCCGATGAAAAACCGGTAAAAGCACCAATTCCGCCCAAGGCGGCATTCGATAGCGGCGGGACGGCTGTATCGTCCGGCGGCTGGCGTCCGAATATCGAGTTTATTCCCGACGCAGCCGTCAGGAGACCGATGCAAAGTTCAAGCAATTGGCCCGGTGCGGCACTCGCCGCCAGTGCGCCGATAAAAGCGGCAGGCATCGCGCCTGCCCACATCCATGCCGTCATATCCCATCGGATTGATTTTGCGCGCGCAAAGACATACGTACCGATTGCACCTGAGAGCAGATAAGCGAACATTGCTGCAGCAATCACTGTGTGGATCGGCACGCCTGCGCCATAAGCCAACAACGGAACAAGGATCACGCCGCCGATCCCGACGCATCCGATCATTAGCCCTGAGAGCAACGCGAAGCTCAAGTACAGGGCAATCTCGGGAAGCAGCATGGCGTGGCCTTGATGGATCGGATGCAGAAAAATTGGCTCGCTGTGCGCGACGGCAGAGCAACCAGCCCTCAAAGAACGCTGTTTAAAATTGAGGCGCGGCGAGGGAACAAATCAGGCAGATAAAGATTCCTCGTAACGTCCAATCGATAGAATTAATAATTGATGGCGTTTATCGATCTGGAGATTTAGTGCATCGCGTGCTATCTTATAACGCTCCGGTGGCAGACTGCACTGTGTTGCTACCAGCAAACCGTTTTCAATTCCCAAAAGAAGAGGTTTCCCGTGTTCCTGCGGCAATTCAAGTATCTGGTTGCAGTTGTTGAGGAAGAGCATTTCGGTCGCGCAGCAACTCGTTGTCACGTCACACAACCCAGTCTGTCGAGCGGCATCAAGCAGCTCGAACTTGAGCTTGGCGTTCCGATCTTTCTGCGCGGTCGCGGGCAGCGCTTCCATGGTTTGACCGCGGAAGGCGAGCGGGTATCCAAATGGGCGCGGCTCATTATTTCCCACTGCGAAGCGATGCGCGACGAAATCAAGTCGATGCAGGATGATCTGCATGGATCGCTCAGGATGGGCGCAATGCCGTCGATGTCACCAGTGTTGCCGCTGTTGCTGCAGCAGGTGCGCAAGAAGCACCCCGGTGTCCACGTCGATGTCCACTTCATTGGCAACGAGGCGATGAAGCTCGGCCTCGATAATTTCACGCTCGACTGCGCCATCACCTACCTTGAGAGCGCTGATCTGGGCCGGCGCAACATGATGCCGATCTACACGGAGCGGCTTAGTCTGCTGGTTCCGGATTCGTTTGAGTTCGAGGATCGCACACAGATCACCTGGAAGGAGGCGGCGGAATTGCCGCTGGCGATGCTGCGGCCTTCGATGCATGAGCGCCGGTTCGTTGATTCCGCTTTCCGCGCTGCAGGCTGCGAGGTGGTTCCCAAAGTTGAGTCCGAATCTATCCTGCACTTGATGTTCCAGGTTCAGTTCACCGAGCTTTGCACCATCATTCCATCGCACTTCACGCGGATGCCGGGACTTCACGCCGGCACCAAGGCGCTTGAGCTGGTGGAGCCGGAAGCCAGCCAGGAAGTGGCGTTGTTCTGGGCAGAAGGTGAGACGGTGATGCCGATGGCCAGCGTAATGGTTGCCATCGCCAAGACGTTCAACAAGACCGGCGATCTGAGAACTCTGCTTGGCGATACCAAAGAGGCTAGTTCAAAGAGCAAGTCGGCCGCCAACAAGATTGAGACGCCGAGCAAAAAGCCAGCGCGCGCTGGCAAAAAGTCGAAATCCGAAGATGCTACCGCGACAGGCTAGGCTGCTGCGGCCTCTGGGGAACTCCGGGGCCCCTGCGGGCTTATCTTCGCCCGGCCATTGCAAGCTGCGGAGTGCTGCTTCGATAGCTTGTCCGAGCCAGCGGCCGCCTGCAGTTCTTCATTTCCGAGAAATAAAAAAGGCTCCCGCATCTCTTGATGCGCGAGCCTTTTTTGTCCGAATAAGTCGGTCTGAGTTCTGTGTCCGTGATCAGCCGGCAAGGCGCTTGCGCGCTGCCGTGACCTGCTCGCGCAGGAAGCCGATCACATCGTCGGCGGACATGTTTGCCGTCGTGATCCGCTTGGCTGAAAGAATACTCGCTGGATCGAAGTCACCCGACTGGGTTTGCTCCTTGGTACCAACGAAGAAGAATGGTTCAGGACGCAACGCATCTCCAGCCGAAAGCCCCACGCGGATCGACGGCGCACCGCTGCCCTGCGGCAAGGAGACATCCATTCCGAGCTGAAAGGTCTGCGGCCAGCACACCATTTCGCCGATTTTGACAGAATCTCCCAATTCGCGACCGATGTCGTGGCGCAGAGCATTCAACACCGCCGAAGCATTGCAGAACCAGCCATTCAACGCTGCGAGCTCAGCTTGATAGGCTGCCGGAATGTGCTCTTCGCTGTCGCCCAGCATCAGATCCTTGGTCGGGTAGGGCAGATCCTTGGAATAGCGGTCGCGGTCGATTTCGCGATGCAGAAGCTCAACAAGCGTCCAGGCCTCGACGTGCGCCGGTGTGCGGTCTTCAAAATCGAGAATATGCGGGACGGGCACGCCTTTTTCGCAGAACTGCGCCTGGAGCGTCGGCAGCCTCAGCTCAACGGACAGTTCATCGAGAAACTGCTTAGTGCGCAGAGCTTTGGCATCCGAGTTCCACAGCAGTTCGACGTGGGCGTCATCGGCTTCGGGATCGCGATAGCTGTGCGCGATGCGCGCAAGCCAGTGGACGGCGTTGTGCGCCTGGCGCCGCGCTTCGCTCATGCGGGTCGGCGCTATGGGTTCGATCGACTGCCATGCCATGTTTTGTTCCATCATATTCTGTCCTGATCATCACTGCCCCGGCAATCAGCCGTGGGCGAACAAGTTCAATGCAAAGCCTCAAGCAGCGTCGCGCCCGTAGTAGGTCATGACGACGTGCTCGGCTTCGGCGAAAAACAGCCAGCGTTCAATGAACAACCCGACAGCCATGGCACCGGTTGCAATAAGCGCGAACAAGACTGAGACCGAGGGGCTGACAATGAACAGCAGGGCCAGGCAGACTGCCGGAACAAGGAACATCAGGTATGCCGCAAGCGAACGCAGCTTATCGGCGTGCTTTCGGGCAACCGAGTAACCCATCTCACGCATGATGTAGTTTGCCTGCGCATGAGCTGGTTCAAGCGGGCGCACCTTACCAATATGGCCAAGACCCGTCGCCGTCTCCGGCGTCACGTCGCGCTTCAGGCTGTCGATGCCCGACCAATAGCTGCGCTTTAAAAGCCAAGCCACGGCGATGGAGATCAACCCCAGCACCAGCAGCCATTCAGGCAGCGGCTTGAACATCGACAATACCAGAACGAACAACACCGCACCGCTAGCAATTGACAGCGCCATATAGTTGGGAACGGTCAGTGGATGGTGCCAGTCGCGGATCGTCGGCAGCGAGGCGTAGATCATGCCGGTGCAGTATACCGTCGCCATGGCAAGTGCCGCAGTCAGCAGCGACACGAACACGATGGCACCGTCGATCTTGCCATAGAAGACCCAGGCGATACCCAGAATGCCGGCAGGTACGTAGGTCGCGACAGCGAGTACGCCCTCACGCGAAAGCCATGAGGAACGCCATTGGGAAAATGCACGCCAGGCTCGTTCAGGTCGGCCAAGGTGGGCCGTGGACGACAACAGGCCTCCGGTGATTAGAAGGAGCGCCAGCCCCATTCCGATGAGACCGAACATCCAGCTTGGCGGCGCTCCGCGCATGGCGGAAGCAATCGCCAGCCATGCCAGAAGGCCGTAGCCGGCTCCGGATGCTGTCGTGAAGAAGATAACTGAGTATGCGGGATGCATGGCGGCTCGTTCTTGAATGGTGCGGTTTCTGTTGATGGATGGCTTTGGATGTCAGAGGCGATGACCTTGGGGGTTATCGCGACAGCATCTTGTCCGCCCATGAGAAGAACTTTCCGGTAAGCTCGCCGTCGGAAGCTGCTGGCGCAGGAGCCGGCACGGGCTGGCTCGATTGCTGATCGCGGCGCGCGCGAGGCGGCAGATACTTGTTAACCGGCTTGTAGTTCATTTCCGGCATCAAGTCGTAGCCGCCACGTTCGGCAACGAGTTTCGACACATCGCTTTCGGGGTCGCCGATATCGCCGAAGTGGCGCGCGCCGGTCGGGCAGGCCCTGACGCAGGCGGGGACGCGGTCTTCCTCGGGCAGGTGCTCGTTATAGATGCGGTCGACGCACAACGTGCATTTGCGCATGACGCCGACTTCGTAATCGTATTCCCGCGCACCGTACGGGCATGCCCACGAACATAGCTTGCAGCCGATGCAGGTGTCCGGGTTGACCAGCACGATGCCGTCTTCTGCACGCTTATACGATGCGCCCGTCGGGCAGACGGTGACGCAGGCAGGCGTTTCGCAGTGCAGGCACGAGCGCGGGAAGTGCACGGTCTGGCTCGTCTCGCCTTCGCCGACTTCGTAGCCGTGAATGCGGTTGAGCCACGTGCCTTGCGGGTCCGAGCCGTATGGGTCCAAGTCGGTTAGCGGAGCGGAATAGCCTCCGGTGTTCCATTCCTTGCAGCTCGTCGCGCACGCCTGACACCCGACGCAGGTGTCGAGGTCAATGACAAGGCCCAGCTTCTTCGAGGTTGTTTCGGGCAGAGTCGTCATCGGCTGCTCTCCTGGAATTCAGCCCCGAACGTCAAGACGGACGGCGTCGTTTGCTTGAAGGGTGGCTTGATTGGTTCAAAGCGCGGGCTTGTCTCTTGAGCTTCGTCCGGTGAGGCCTTCTCGATCTTCACGCGCAGGTCATACCAGGCGGCCTGTCCTGTGATCGGATCGGAGTTCGAGAACCGATAACCGCCGTCGCGTTCTGGCAGAAGTTCAGAAATCAGGTGGTTGAGCAGGAAGCCCTTGGTGGCTTCGGGCGCATCGTTGTCGAGTCCCCATGCTCCAGCGCGCTTGCCGATGGCGTTCCATGTCCAAACCGTGTTGCGGTTCACGCCCTCCATCAGCCGGACCTGGCACTTTACCCGGCCGATCTCCGAAGTGATCCAGACCCAGTCATCGTCCTCGATACCCAGCTCCTCGGCACGGCCGCGCTGGATATAGAGACGGTTCTGAGCCGTGATCTGCCGGAGCCACGCATTCTGCGAACCCCATGAGTGGTACATATGCATGGGGCGCTGAGTGATCGCGTACATCGGGAACTCGGTCGTATCGACGATCGCTCCTTCAAACGGCGCGTACCAGAAGGGCAGCGGATCGAAGAACGCTTCGACACGCTTCTTATGGCTATCAGGCGGCTGGTGAGCGCCGTGGCCCTGACCTGCGAGCCGGAACTTCTGGAAGGTCTCGTTATAGAGCTGAAACGTCATGCGAACACCTGGCGGGACGTATCCGATCTCAGCGGCGAAATCGAGATAGTCGCGGTTGGCGTGCTTGAAGTAGCGCTGTTCAGGCTTGAGGTGCTCCATGAAGAAGCCGCCATTCTCGATGTAGCGATTCAACTGGTCGGGGTTTGGTTCGCCTACGTGGTTGGTTTTGCCATCCTTGCCGCGCCAGCCGGCCAGCGGTCCGATGCCCGGAGTGCGTTCATGATTGACGATGTAGTCGGCATAGCCGCCCGGGTATTTGGGCGCACCGTCGTCGTTGACGAAGCCGGGCAGTTTGAGCCTCGCACCCAGATCGATCAGGACGGATTGGAAGCCGCGAACATCTCGGTCAGGCTCGACCACGGGATGACGAATTGCATCTGCGATCCCGTCGGCCTCCGAGATCGGCCGAGCAGGCAGCGAGATGCCGTCGTGACGCG
>CAYGRH010000125.1:0-8771 GCA_964352165.1 uncultured Hyphomicrobiaceae bacterium
CGGCAAGGATCATCAGCAACGATGTTTTTCCCGAGCCCGACGGTCCGACGATCGCAACCGACTGGCCTTTGGCGATATCAAGCGAAACGCCCCGCAGGATATCGACAGCGCCAGCCCGGCTGGTGAGGGTCAGTTCAACGTCTTTCAATTTTACAATCGGGTGCGTCACGCGCTCCAAACCTCCCGGAACCACGTATGAGAAACGTGTTCAGACATAATCATACGGCATACTCCGGCTTTGGATGAACGGTGAGGCGGAAAGATGGAGGGTGCATTGATGCACTATGGCGCAACTCGCTGGCGCGCGACGCTTGGCTTCAAGTGGCAATCTTTGGCGTCGATGACAATGGCTGCGGCTATGTCGTGCATTACGATGCTGGCAACTATGCAAGGGGAAACAGCTGTGGCTGCAGAGATGGCAAAGGATGATGCGCCGGTTCGCATCGTCGCGTTCGGCGACAGCCTGACGGCTGGATTTCAGCTTGCGCCATCCGAAGCGTTTCCCGTCCAGCTCGAAAAAGCGCTTCGCGAGAAGGGGTATAACGTTGTCGTGACGAACGCCGGTGTGTCGGGCGATACGACGGCAGCCGGGTTGGCCAGGTTCGATTGGGCGATCCCCGATGACACCGAGGCCGTCATTCTGGAACTGGGTGCCAATGACGGACTGCGCGGGGTGCCGCCGGAAGCCGCACGCGCCAATCTGGATGAAATCCTGTCACGCCTCCAGTCCAAGAACATCGATGTCCTGATGAGCGGCGTTCCGGCTCCGACCAACTGGGGGGAGGAGTACAAGGCGAGCTTCGACCCCATGTATGCGGATCTCTCGGAGAAGTACGGGACGTTACACTACCCGTTCTTTCTGGAGGGGATCGCACTTGATCCAGCGTTCAACCTGCCGGATGGTCTGCACCCCAACGCTAAGGGTGTGGGTGTCGTTGTTTCCCGCATTCTGCCGCAGGTCGAAGATCTGATTGCTCGCGTGAAGGCGCGGCGGGCGGTCGATGGAAAGAGTTGAAGGGACGCGAGATGCCGCGGCTGTTTACCGCTATCGAACTGCCCGAAGAGGTCCAGGACGAGCTTGGCGATCTGTCCATGCCGCTGCCGGGCACGCGCTGGGTCGACAATGACAACCTGCACATCACGCTGCGGTTTGCAGGCGACATCGACAAGCGGCAGGCGCGTGAGTTCGCCGAATGTCTGGCTGCGATAGATTCCGGCGTCTTCCAGGTTCGGTTGAAAGGCGTCGGAGTGTTTGGCGCGAAAGAGCCCAAAGGCATTTGGGCCGGCGTCGAGCTGTCACCGGGTTTGGATGCCTTGCACAGGGCGAATGAGCGGGCGGCCCGGGCAGCGGGCCTGCCGCCGGAGACCCGCAAGTTCAAACCGCATGTGACGATTGCGCGCCTCAATTATCCGAAAGACGAGGCTGTTGCTCGCTTCCTGACGCGCCGGGCGCGCTTTGAAAGCGAGCCGTTTCTGGTGACGCACTTCACGCTGTTGTCGTCAAAGCCTCTGACCGGCGGAGGACCCTACGTTGCAGAGGAGACGTTTCCACTGTACGGGGCCGACTACCTGCGTGGGGCATCGCCCGGCCAAGTGTAGTTCGAGGCACCGCCCGATGGTAGCCAGCCTGTAAAGGAGACGTTGGATTTCTTGGCCGGCGCGCGGCGATACTTGTTCTTGGCAGTCCGGCGCGGCCGGACAGGCTCCACTCTATTTAGCGAGGTGGTCGATACCGTCCTGACGGGTATCGTCAAAGCCGGAGAAGAAATGGCCGCCAGCTCAATGGGCCGGACATCGCGCAGCACCGGAATGCCGTCGTCCGTTGTTTCCGCGACTTGCGACGTTTCGGCGTCGGCCGCTGCATCGGTTGATGAGGCACTCTTGGCCGGCTGCTCTTGAGCCGATGCCACTACAGTCTCTTCCGTCGACATTTCGGGAATAGTACCTTTTCTCGCCAGCTCTATTGCTTCGAGCGTGCGTTTTTCCTGGAGCTTTCGATAAGCGTCATAGGCCGCATAACCTGCGTGTCGGGCCCGCTCGGCGGCGGACCATGGCATTGGGCGGCACGTGCATCCGCTTTTCAATTTTTTGCGGTATGAGAAGGCTGCTGGAAGCTGCGCGTAGCTCTTGCCGGAAAGGTCGCGCATGCCTTTAATGTCGTCTGACTCGCGCCCGAGGTAATATAGTTTCGCAGAGCCACCACAGCGGCTGGTGCAGCTTTCGGCATCGCGGCGGAAGTCCTTGCGCTGCGAATTGCCGCTGATCGGGAAATAATAGCCGTCGCAGGTCCGAACACACATCGTGCGATAGCGACTGGACTGAGTTTTCGTCCGGGGTTGCGTGTCCTGTTGCAACCAGGGCAGCGAATTATTGTCCCGGGGCGAAGACTTGCGGTGGATGCGCGGCTGCGGGCTGGGCTTGGATGAGCCCCAACCAAACAGCGACTGGAAGAAGCCTTGGGCGTTGGCCGAGCCAGAGGGCAGGGCACACACTGCCATCAAGCCGAGGCATAGCCCGGCGGCAAACCTGAAACGCCACATACGCAAAACCCGATACCCGAACGCACCCAACAAATGCTGCAATCCAAGGGCCTGTACGCCAAAAAACGGCGAAGCATGGAGCAGGCCCGGCTTGCAGTCGCGCTGAGACTATTGCGAATTACGGTAAGATTTACTGAACAAGGCGCAGAAATCGGCACGCAAGCATTCAAATTCTAGAAGCCGCTGCTGCCCATAAGATTTGAGCGGAAGACGTCCTGCGCGGTCGGTTTCGACGGCGTTTTTGCACGCTGCTTCGACATTTTCTTCGCAGGGCGCTTGGAATTAACCGGCTGCTTGGGTATCACCGGTTGTAGCGGCGCTGCAAAGTCGGTGATGACTGGGGCCCCTGCGACAGTGCCTGCTTCGGGTGAAAGCGGGGCGGCTGCGTCATGGCGTTCGGCGTAGCGGAGTGCTGCGGGCCCGTTTTTGGGCTTCTCAATCCCAGCGATGCCGCCTGTCTCTGCCAGTTTTTCCGCGTCTGCGGCCAGCGTCGTTGCGCGCAGCTCGGGATGGGCGTGAAAGTGCTTCTTGATGTCGGCTGCTGCCGTTTTGCTGCCGGCGGCCTTTGCTTCGTAAAGTGCATAAAGTTCGTGGCGTGCCTTGGCCTTATCGCTCCACGGCTGAGGCTGACACGTACAGGCCGCGTCGTATTTCGTGCGATAGAGAAAGGCCGTTTCGAGGTTCAAGTAGGGGCGGCCGCTCCGGTCGCGCATCTCCTCAGGCTCGCCGCCCTCGTTCGGATAGAAATACAGCCTGGCTGATGTTCCGCACGTCGAACGGCATTTCGTCTCGTCCTCGTCGAAGCGGTCGGTCGTCGTGGCATAGCTGATCGGGAAATAAAAACCGTCGCACAAGCGCACGCAAACGGTGCGGTAGGTCCGGCGCGTGACGGCGTTGTCTTGCGGCGATTGGCGTTTGGTCTCGGACAGGCTCTCAGGGACGGGGCCGAACGGAGACCAGAACGGTGGTGCGGTGGCCAGCCCGCTGCGACTGGTCTGATCGTAGCCGCCAGAGCCCTTGGATGAGGGATTTTGGGCCTTTTCAATCGCATTCCAGAATTTCTCGGTCTTGATTGCGTTGGTAAAATCTTCCTCAAGGACGCGCTGGCTTACGACGTGACGTCCAGGCAGAGTTTCAACAGTGGCGGACTGAGATGTTCGTTCGATCATGGATTCCGATGAGGGCAATGCCTGCGGCAGCAGGTATCCCAGCGCAAACGCCGCAATTGCCACCGCGCCAATCGCAATAACGCGGGAAGCCGGTGCAGCCCAATGTTTGGCCGTTCGCTGTTGAATGCTGCGAGACATGGAAACGCTACTCGAACTGATTACGCGGGGTTTTTGGAACGCTAAGCGATCATCAGCACGCTCCGGCCCTGCTAGAACCACGCCTTAGATGATCTTTGCACGCCATAACGCATTGATTGAGTGCGCTGCAAGCCAATAGGGCCAAGTTGGTAACCCTGTGGCTTACATCGCCAAAGGTCCCAAGCGAAAACGCCTGTTACCTCAACCGCGTGGTGTGTTTAGCTCAAACGCAGCAAGAGCGCGCCGAGTTGCATGGTCGCGGTTTTATTTTGCCTCTGGGCGCAATGGCGCTCCCACGACTTCGGAAGCCGTTACTTCAAAGTTCGAGGACGAGTTTGCCGGAGGCTGTTCTGTTCTGCAGCATCGCCAGTGCATCGATTGCGCCTTCCAGTGGAAACACCTTGTCGATGCGCGGATTGAGCTTTCCTGACGCAATCCAGTCCATGAGTTGGACCATGTTGGCGCGATGGCCGTCTGGATCGCGACGCACCGCGTCGCCCCAGAACACGCCGACGGCGGACGCGCCCTTCAGAAGCAACAAATTAAGCGGAAGCCGAGGAATATCACCGGAGGCAAAGCCAACGACGAGAAACCTGCCGCCCCATTTCAGCGCGCGCACAGCCGGTTCGGCATGCTCGCCGCCAACACAGTCGTAGACGATGTCGACGCCTTCACCGCCCGTCACGTCGCGGAGCGCCTGTTTCAGGTCACCTGAGGAATAGTCCACCGAGAGGTCAGCGCCTGCTGCCCGGCAGATTTCCAGCTTTTCAGCGGAGGATGCCACCGCGATGACCTTTGCGCCCATGATATGGGCAAGTTCGACGGCTGCCAGACCCGCGCCGCCCGATGCGCCGAGGACTGCAACTGTTTCGCCAGGCCGGACATTGGCGCGATCGCGCAGTCCATGGATCGCCGTGCCGTAAGTGATCGACAGCCCCGCTGCAACGGCGTCGCTAACGCCTTCGGGGACGTGTACGAGCTTTGCTGCGGGCACTGCGACCTTTTCCCTCGCGCCGCCCCACCCGAGGTACGCGGTCACGCGATCACCGGGCGCAAAGCCTGTCACGCCTTTGCCCAGGCCCTCCACAACCCCTGCGATTTCGCCCGACGGGGAAAATGGCAGATCGGGTTTGAACTGGTACTTACCGCGGGTCACGAGGGTGTCGAAAAAGTTGAGCGCGGCAGCCTTGACGCGAACCACGACCTCGCCTGGCTTCGGTGTTGGCTCATCGATGTTTTCAATCACCAAGCTCTGCGGGCCATCCAGCACCTTGCATAACAACGCCTTCATGGGGTCTATCTCCGATTAAATGGGTGCGGGACCACCAGGGTCGAGCCTGCAGACGTTGCAATGTAAGAGTTCGGCCGCGTCCTGAAAGCCGTTTGAACGAACTTTTTCAAGAAAGAGCATCAGCCGATGTCACGAGGTGAAGCCGTTGCAAAGTCCTGGCCGCCGATGCCGCGAGGGTATTTCGCGATAGGTGCTGAGCGCATGTCCAAGTCGCTAAACCTAGGTAATCTCATGCGGTCCGCCCATGGCTTCGGGGCTAGTTTTACGTTCACCATCGGTGCGACATATCAGGCACTCGAAGCTGCCGCCGACACGTCAAAAGGCCAGCAGCATTTGCCGCACTACAATTGGCGCGGCCTCGACGAACTGGCGCTGCCACAGGGCTGCCGCCTGGTTGGCATCGAGCTGATCGATGATGCTGTCGATCTGCCAAGTTTCCGACATCCTACCCAGGCGGCCTATGTTTTGGGCCCGGAACGAGGATCTCTTTCGCCCGAATTGCTGGAGAAGTGCGACTTTGTCGTCAAAATCCCGACGCGCTTTTGCGTCAACGTCGCCATGGCTGGCGCAATCGTCATGTACGACCGCGTTTCCAGCATGGCGCGCTTTGCGAATCGCCCGGTGATGGCGGGTGGACCAGATCAACGAAGCGTTGCCGATGTGCAAGACAGGTGATTCATTCTCGTCGAAGGGTGACAGAAGCTGCCGAATTTTTCTATATGTGTGCGCAGGGATCACTCCAAACTCCAAGGGACGGTGCACGCAACAATGCTTTCACGTTACGCACGTCAGATCGCCACCGCTGCTTTGACGGCAGGTCTCGCGATCTCCACAGCCAGCACAGGTCATGCCGCCAGTTTGGTGGGAACTTTCAAAGACTGGAGCCTGTTCAAGCATGAGGAGGCCTCAAAGCAGATCTGCTTTGCCGCTTCCCAGCCCAAACAGATGTCTCCGGACGGAGCAAACCGCGATTCGGTTTTCTTCTACGTTTCAGCCTGGCCCAAGGATGGCGTGAAGTCTGAAGTCAGCGTTCGGCTTGGCTATCCAATCCAATCGGGTAGTACCGTCAAAGTCGAAATCGGCGGCGCGACATTCGAGCTTTTTGCCAAAGATGATAAAGCGTTCGTCGCCGATCCGACGGAAGAGCTGAAGCTCATCGAAGCCATGCGGCGCGGGAACGTTATGAGCGTTGCAGCCACTTCGACGCGCGGCACGACAACTTCGGACAGCTACTCGCTCTCTGGCATTTCAGCAGCGCTGAACAGCCTGGCCAAGGAATGCAACTGACGCGTTCTATACGAGACTGATTGACGCTTTCGATTGAACTTCAAAGGCGTCAATCGCCAACGACCAGACCCAGAGCGGCGCGTTTCGGCATAGCCGACGCGATGTCAGCCCGATCGGCCCGCGGCAGGGGAGGCGCGCAACTCGATATAGAGCGCGCCTTCGCCACCGTGTTGGAACGCTGCGGTCTGAAAGCTCACGACAATCGCACGCAGGTCGGGCTCGCTGAGCCAGCGGGGAACGTTCTGCCGCAAGACCCCTCGCTCGGTGCGCATTCCGAAGATCACATCCTCGGCATGTTCTGCATCCCCGCGATTGCGAGCCCCCTTGCCGGTTATAACCAGCACCCATTTCGACCCTCGGCGATGAGCTGACCAAAGGAAAGCCCGCAATGCTGCGTGCGCCTCGTTCTGCCGCATACCATGTAAATCAATGCGCGCGTCGATCCTGGATCGGCCTGATCGTAGTTTGCGGGCTGCCCTTGGGTTGAAATCGGCTATCGGCGGCGCAACGGCTTTTTGCTTCACGGTGCCTGCTCCGCGACCTTCGGGACGGCCCTGTCCTGTCAGGGCATTCGATTTGTGTCCGCTGCTTGCCGTGAACTTTTCGTCAGGTGCAAAATGCGAGGTGCTGGCGTCCTGGCCGGCTTTGGAAAAGATCATGCGGTCCTTGAGATTTCGGACCGGCTGCAAGGTTTGCGCAGTGTGCTCCCACAATCTGCGGTCTTCTTCGCTCAAGTGGCTTGGCGGGCCAGAACCCGTTCTTGCCTGCGATTTTTTCTTTGCCATCACATGCCTCAGCGCACAGCCGCGGAGTTCTTGCCGCCTTGAGCCTGGCCGCGCGGCAAAAGAACGATGAAGCTTGCTGCGTGTTTCGTAATTCCCGCCAGGGCTCCGGCATCGGCGCCAGAACCGAAATAGATATCGCCGCGCTCCGGCCCCTTGATAGCTGAACCGACGTCGCTTGCAATCATCAGCCGCGCGAATGGGGCGGCGGGCGCGGCCGCATGGCGGAGCATGGCGGACGTAACGAAAATGGGGGTGGCGAGCCGGTGGTAGGCCGTATCGACCGCCAGACTGCGGCCGGCGATCAGCGGGATGGCATCGACGCCAAGCGCAGTCCCTGCCTGTTCGCCGGTCAGCTCTTTGAAGAAAACGAACGATGCGTTTTTCTGCATGGCCGCCCGACCGCGTTCTGCGTCAGCTCTCAACCAATCGCACATGCCATCGAGCGTCATGTCTTCTGCGCGCACCTGACCGGTCTCGATCAGATAACGCCCTACCGAAGTGTAGGGATGGCCGTTTTTGCCATCATATGTGACGCGCATCTGGCTGCCGTCGGCAAATTTGAGAAGGCCGGAACCCTGGACATGCAGAATGAATGCGTCGACCGGGCAGGCCAAGTATGCCAGTTCGAGGCCGTTGGCTGAAAGTGCCCCTGCCTCGATCTCAGCGCGGGTCGCATATGGTTCTAACCCATCTCCACTGTCGCGCATGTGCGTGTAATCGCTGCTCTTGGCGCCGCGCGCGCGCTCTTCAACGAGATTCACCAGATCGGCCGGTCGGGCATAGAGCGGGACGGAGAATTCAGCATCCAGACAACGGCTCGCGGCGAACACAGGTTCGAAATAGCCAGTCAGCAAACCCTGCGGGCCGTTGTGCTTCAGCGCGAACGGTTGGAACTGGGTTTCAAAGAACGCTCTTGCAGCCGTCCGCGAATTGCCCGGCGGCGTCGGCTCTTTCAATTCTGGCAGAATGGCTTCCAGCTCGGGCCAGGCGCAATGAGCCGCGCATGAGATCAGTGCCGCGAGAGTCGCGTCGTGATCGTCGGCGGCCCAACCTGGAATCGCTGAAAAGTCGATTGGCTCATAGGCTAGGTTATGAACACTGGGGTCGACTGGTTTTATTCCGCTCGCAGGCATTCAGGCCGCCTTTAGGCTCGGCTCGGACGATCAAATGCCGGCATCGCGCGGCTCAGCAATCCACAGGTGCCTGTGCATATCCTGATTCACGTGAAAACCGGGACCGTGAAACGTTCAAGAGCCGACGGCGCGGCTTAGGCGGCAGAATAGTGCTGCCCCCTTACTCGGGGTTTTGCGTCTCAATAAGCCGCCAATTCGGGTTCATCGCGGCGCGTCTGGTCGACACATCGCGGGCAAATGTCCAGATGTCGGTGACCGGCATGATCTTTTGCGAATCGCCTGAAATGACCTGTCCCGATCGATCATGAGTGGCCGTAATAAGCTGGCTGACAAACTTGATCGTCACACTTGCCGTGCCCTTGTCATCGACTTGGGCGGCCAGGATCTCGGCTTTATCAATGCCAACGAAGCTCTGATCGACCTGCTCG
>CAYGRH010000126.1:0-8759 GCA_964352165.1 uncultured Hyphomicrobiaceae bacterium
CTTTCGACTTCCGCAATTGCTGCGTTGTCGACGCCCAGTGTTTCGGCGTCGTCGGGATGCACTTCGAGGAAAGGTTCAGCAATGTGAGACATCAACCGTGAAGTCTTCGCCGTGCGTGTCATCGTATGCCACTGGTCGCGGATCCGACCGGTGTTCAGGATGAGTGGATAACGCTCCGAGACTTCCGTTACCGGCGATCGGTAGGCTGTCTCGATGAATTGCCCGCGGCGGTCCTGCGTATAAAAGCCGCCGTCAGAAAAGAACCTTGTCTGGGCTCTCGATATTGATTTCGGCTGCGGCCATTGGAAAGGATCCAAGGCTGCGTATTCGGATTTTGTGACGTCTGAAAAAGCCGATATGTCGAGGTCGCGCGTGCCGTCGTTTTCGGCTCCAGTCAAGGCCGCGTACTCAGCAAATATTTCGTGCGGACCGGAGTAATTGAATGCGTCAGCAAAGCCAAGTCGCTTTGCCACTTCGCAGATCTGCCACCAGTCGGGCTTCGTTTCCGCGGGCAGGGGCAAGAAGCCGCGCTGGCGCGAGATGCACCGTTCCGAATTCGTGACCGTGCCGTCTTTTTCGCCCCAGGCCGCTGCCGGAAGCAGAACGTCTGCCAGCACTGTCGTATCAGTATGGCGCGTGACGTCCGACACAACGACGAAGGGACAATCTTCGATGGCGCGGCGGACACGGTCTGCTTCGGGCAGGCTGTCGACGGGGTTGGTTGCCATGATCCACAGCGCTTTGATGCGTCCATCGGCGACGGCGTCGAACAGGTCTACCGCCTTGTAGCCAGGCGCTTGTGCAATCTGTGGCGATTTCCAGAAGTTCTGGACGATGCTTCTATGCTGCGGGTTGGCGAGTTCCATGTGGGCTGCCAGCATGTTGGCAAGTCCGCCGACTTCGCGCCCGCCCATGGCGTTGGGTTGGCCGGTCACCGAAAACGGCCCCATGCCGGGTTTACCGATCCGCCCCGTCGCAAGATGACAGTTTATGATGGCGTTGACCTTGTCGGTTCCCGCCGTCGACTGGTTGACGCCCTGACTGTAGACGCTGACTGTGCGCTCGTTGTCCGAAAAGAGGTTGTAGAACTGAACGATGTCGGCTTCCGAAAGTCCGCATATTTCGGCGATTTCCGGCAGTGAATACTTGTCGGCTGTCCGAAGTGCATCGCTGAAGCCGGAGGTAAACCGTTCGATATATTGATGAGCGATTGCGCCGCTCGCGTTGAGATGCGCTAACAGGCCGTTGAAGAGCACGACGTCAGTGCCCGGCTCGATAGAAAGATGCAGATCGGCGATTTCGCAGGTTGAGGTACGGCGCGGATCGATGACAACGACCTTCGTGCCGCGCTTCTTTTTTGCTGCGACCAAACGCTGATACAGGACCGGATGGCACCATGCGAGATTGGAGCCAATCAGGACCACCAGGTCGGCGGCTTCCAAATCTTCGTAGTTGCCCGGAACCGTATCGGAGCCAAAGGCGCGTTTGTGGCCTGCGACCGATGACGCCATACACAGGCGGGAATTGGTATCGATATTGGCGGTGCCGATGAAACCCTTCATCAGCTTGTTGGCGACGTAATAGTCCTCGGTCAGGATCTGACCGGACACATAAAGTGCGACGCTGTCTGGTCCGTGCTTGGCAATGGTGTCGCGGAATGTTCCGGCGACAACGTCAAGCGCACTGTCCCAACTCGTGGGCATCCCATTGATGAGCGGTTCAAGCAGCCGGTCGTCAAGCGACATCGTTTCGCCAAGCGCTGTACCCTTCGAACAAAGCCGACCGAAGTTTGCCGGATGGTCGGGGTCGCCTCTTACTTCCGCGGTGCCGTCCGTTTTGGGGCGGGCCAGAACCCCGCAACCGACCCCGCAGTAGGGACAAGTCGTTTTTGTCCAGCCGGTCTCCGGCATCACGCAGCGTCTTTCGATGTTGCGAGCTTGGAAGCCTCAAGAAGAATTCGGCCGGCTTTGACGCAAACAGGGAACGTTCTTACCTGGCCCTCGTCGGCGCCGAGTGCATGGCCCGTTTCAAGGCTGATGACCCAGTTGTGCAGCGGACACGTCACGGCTGCGCCATGCACGATGCCTTGGCTTAAAGGACCGCCTTTGTGCGGGCACTTGTCATCGAGCGCGTAGACCTCATCGGCAGTCGTGCGGAACAGTGCCACGCAACCTATTGGCGTCTTCACGAGGCGGGCGCCTTGACGCGGGATGTCCTCGAGAGCGCCGATGTCGATCCAGGCGTTTTCCATCATTGTCATTCCGCGGCCTCCATACGGTTTAGGTCGGCCATCGCAACGAACTCATGGGCGTCTTTGCCTTGGCTCGCGCGCTCGGCCCAGGGGTCGGATTGGAAAAACTTCTGCGAAAAGACGAAGGCTTCGAAGAGTGCCTTCCGGCGCTCTGCATCCTGGACAACGGCTGCCTGGATCGAGTCCATCCCCACGCGCTTCAACCATTTGTAGATGCGTTCCAGGTAATGGCCCTGCTCGCGGTAAAGCTGCACGAGGGCTGCGATCACCTCGATTGCCTCGTCTTCTGTCTTCACATGGCAGAGAATTTCGGTGCCCTTGATGTCCAGCCCCGCTGCGCCGGCGAAATGGATTTCGTAGCCGCTGTCGACACAGATGACGCCAACGTCCTTGCAGGTCGATTCCGCGCAATTTCGGGGACAGCCGGAGACCGCCATCTTGACCTTGGCCGGCGTCCAGGACCCCCACATGAATTTTTCGATGCGGACACCGAGGCCGGTTGAATCCTGCGTGCCGAAACGGCACCAGTCCGTGCCGACACAGGTCTTCACCGTGCGAAGGGATTTCCCGTAGGCGTGCCCGGAAACCATGCCGGCGGCATTGAGGTCGGCCCAAACGGCAGGCAGGTCTTCCTTCTTGACGCCCAGCAGGTCGATGCGCTGACCGCCCGTGCATTTCACGGTGGGGATAGCGAACTTGTCGGCGACGTCGGCAATGGCGCGGAGTTCATCGGCACTGGTAATGCCGCCCCACATGCGCGGCACAACGGAGTAGGTCCCGTCCTTTTGAATGTTGGCGTGGACACGCTCGTTGATGAAGCGTGACTGGCTGTCATCGACGTACTCGCCCGGCCAGGTTGAAAGAAGATAATAATTGAGGGCGGGCCGACACTTGGCGCACCCTCCGGAGCTCTTCCACTCCAACTCCTGCATCAGGTCGGGAATGGTCTTGATGTCCTTGGCGGCGATGAGGCGGCGCACTTCGCCATGCCCGAGGTCGGTACATCCGCACATCGGCTTGACGGCGGCTGGGTCATAAGCCGCGCCGAGACTGAGTGCGAGGAGTTGTTCGACGAGGCCGGTGCAGGTGCCGCAGGATGCGGAAGCCTTGGTATGAGAGCGCACATCGTCGACCGAACTCAGTTTTTCTTCTGCGATCGCCGTTACGATCCGCCCCTTGCATACGCCGTTACAGCCGCAGATCTCTGCATCATCGGGCAAGGCTGCAACGGCCGCCGTAGGGTCCAGCTGACCACCCCCGGCATAAGCTGGTCCGAAGATCAGCGTATCTCGCATCTCGGAGATGTCGGTCTCGTCCTTGATCATCTGGAAGAACCAGCCGGAATCGGAGGTGTCGCCGAACATGACAGCGCCGATAACCTTGTCGTCCTTCAAGACCAGCCTTCGATACACGCCTCGCGTTGCATCGCGCAGCACGATTTCTTCGCGATCTCCGCCGTCTGCAAAATCACCGGCAGAAAACAGGTCGACGCCGGTAACCTTGAGCTTGGTGGCAAGCGCCTTATTGACGAAACCATTGCCCGGTTTGCCCGCCAGCTCGGACGCAACGATGGACGCCTGCTCGTAGAGCGGGGCAACCAGTCCGTAAACGTTGCCTTCGAATTCTATGCATTCGCCGAGCGCATAGATGTCGGGATCGGACGTGAGCATGCGGTCGGACACGAGAATGCCGCGGCCTGTTTCGAGACCAGCGTCCTTGGCAAGCCCTGTGTTGGGCCGGATGCCGACCGCCATGATCGCGATATCGGCCTTGATCTCCGTCCCGTCCTCAAGTGCAACCATGCTGACCCGCGGAGGGCCAAGGCTTGGATCGCTTGATTTGATTTCTTTCGTGTTGGCGTTGGTCACGACTTTGATGCCGCGGTCTTCAAGTGCGCGCTTTAGGAGCTGACCTGCTGCCGCATCGAGTTGACGTTCCATCAAGGTGGCGCCCAGATGAACAACCGTCACGTCCATGCCACGCAGCCGGAGACCGGCGGCAGCTTCGAGCCCGAGCAGCCCGCCACCAATGACGACGGCGTGACCACCTTGTTCGGCAGCGATCAACATGGCGTTGACGTCGTCCAAGTCCCGGTAGGTCAGGACGCCGGCAAGGTCATGTCCGGGCACGGGGATTATGAATGGCACTGAACCGGTTGCGACCATCAGCTTGTCGTATGACGCAGTGGTGCCATCCTCAGAGGTGACGATTTTGGCCGCACGGTCGATCGCTGTGACTTTGCGGCCCTTGTGCAGGGTGACGCCGTTTTCTTCGTACCAGGCATCGCCGTGGATGACGATTTCCTCGAATTTCTTTTCGCCCGAGAGAACGGGCGAGAGAAGGATACGGTCGTAGTTGGTGCGCGGTTCGGCGTTGAAAATGGTCACGTCATAGGCACCGGGCGCCATTTCGAAAAGTCGTTCAAGGGCTCGGCCGGGGGCCATGCCATTGCCGACGACGACAAGCTTCTGCGTCATCGTTCGCCTCCTTCCTAAGCCGCCTGATGTTTCGAGGGGCCCGCGCGCTTGGCCTTGATCGCTTCGAGCACTTCCGGGTCCGGTGTCGCCCCGCCCTCGTAGGCTTCGAGAAAATCAAGAAGTTCCTGGCGATAGGCGTAGTAGTCTTGATGTTCGAGCAAAGCCTAGCGGGAGCGTGGGCGCGGCAGATTGATCTCCATGATGTTGCCGATGCGGGCATTCGGGCCGTTGGTCATCATCACGCATCGGTCAGCGAGCAGGATTGCCTCGTCGACGTCATGGGTGACGCAAATGGCGGTGACCTTGGTGCGGCTCCAGACCTCCATCAGTACTTCCTGCAACTCCCAGCGGGTGAGGCTGTCGAGCATGCCGAAGGGCTCGTCGAGCAGGAGGAGTTTTGGAGACAGGGCGAAGGCACGAGCGATGCCGACGCGCTGCTTCATGCCGTTGGACAGATCGCTTGCGAGCTTATCCATGGCATCGGCAAGTCCCACGCGTTCCAGGTAGTAGGAGACGACGTCGTCACGCTCGGCGCGGCTTGCATTGGGGTAGACGCGATCAACGCCGAGCATCACGTTTTCTCGGGCTGATAGCCACGGAAACAGGGACGGAGCCTGGAACACCACCGCGCGATCAGGCCCTGCGGTCGTCACTTCCTTGCCGTCGAGCACGATGCCGCCGGACGAGATATCGTTGAGACCTGCCGCCATCGACAGCACCGTCGACTTACCGCAACCAGAGTGGCCGATCAGTGTTGTGAACTCCCCTTTCTTCATGATCATGTCGAATCCGTCGACGACTTTCAGGGGGCCTTTCGGAGTCGGATAAACTTTTTCGAGCTGGAAGAATTCCAGGTAGCGGTCTTGCCGAGGCGACTTGGCTGCGACTTCGTAAGCCGCCGGCAGCATTGCCCTCCTGGCGCCTCCGATCTCGATCGGGACGACGTTGGGCAGGATCGTTTTCTCAGGAGCGTCAGCGGCGCGCTCGGCCCCCATGTCCATCAGATAGCTGGTGACTTCGTGGCGCAGCTTCTGGAACTTCGGGTCGGAACTCAGCTTGGTGTGATCGCGAGGGCGCGCGATATCCACCCTGAACTCCCGACCAAGCGTTGCCCCTGGGCCGATGGTCAGCGGGATGATGCGGTCGGCAAGCAGGATGGCTTCGTCGACGTCATTGGTGATGAGGACGACTGTGCGCTTGTCCTGCTCCCAGATTTTTTCGATCTCATCTTGGAGCTTGGCGCGGGTCAAGGCATCGAGGGCCGAGAGCGGCTCATCGAGGAGGAGGATTTCCGGTGACATCGCCAATGCGCGGGCAACGGCGACGCGCTGGCGCATGCCACCCGACAATTCAGCAGGCCGACGGTCGGCTGCGTGGCTGAGCCCGACCATGTCGATGTAGCGAGCGGTGCGCTCCTTGCGCTCGGCCTTTGTGTCCTTACGGAAGACCTGATCGACGGCGAGCGCGATGTTGTCGAATACGGTCAGCCAGGGCAATAGCGAGTACGACTGGAAGACCACACCGCGGTCTGGGCCGGGCCCGGTGATCGGCTTGCCCTTCAACATGACCTCTCCCTTATCGGGCGTCACCAATCCTGCGATCGTCGAAATCAACGTCGTCTTGCCCGAGCCGGAGAACCCTAGAATGGCGACGAACTCTCCCTCTTCGACCGCGAGGTTGATGTCATTGAGAACGGATGTGTGGGCATCGCCTTCGCCGTAGGCTTTGGAGACACCTTTCAGTTCGAGAAAAGCCATTGATTGCTTCTCCTCAGATCAGCGTTTGTCGGAATAGGTGAAGGCGACCTGCAGGGCGTAGATGATCCGGTCGAGCAGGAACCCGATGATGCCGATCGTCAGAACCGCGACCATGATCTTGGCCAGCGAGCTCGACGAACCGTTCTGGAATTCGTCCCAAACGAATTTTCCAAGTCCGGGGTTCTGGGCCAGCATTTCAGCAGCGATCAGCACCATCCAACCCACGCCCAACGACAGGCGCATCCCGGTGAATATCAGCGGCAAGGACGAGGGCAGCACGAGCTTGGTTATTGTGCGTGAAGTGGGGAGCTGTAATACGCGGCCGACGTTGAGGAGGTCCTTGTCAATCGAGGCCACTCCAAGTGCCGTATTGATCAGGGTTGGCCACAGCGAGCACAGCGTTACCGTGACGGCCGAAATCAGCATCGACTTTGGCAGCCAGTCGTAGGGGCTCGCATACGTGGCCGAGACGATCATCGTGACGATCGGCAACCAGGCGAGCGGCGACACCGGCTTGAATATCTGGATCAACGGATTGAGTGCGCCGTTCACGGTCGGCGACAATCCGGACATGATGCCAAGCGGAATAGCAATTGCGACGCCGACGAAGAAGCCGATGCCGACTGTAAGAAGGCTGGTCAGGATCTGGTCGAAAAAGGTCGGCGCGCCCGTGTAGGAGCGGTACTTGACCCGGTCTTCCTTGCCGGCAGCGATATATTTGGCATTGCGGGCATCCTGGCGCTCATAGAAGGCTGCCTGACGGGTGCGCTCGGCCAAGTGATCGTCGTAGAGGTTGCCGGCCTGCTCCATGACCTGTGCTGGTCCGGGAATGGCGCCGAGTGAGGTGTTCACCTTGGGCGCGTAGTAGGCCCAGGCGGCGATAAAAAGCGTGATGCCGATCAATGGCACGAACAGCTTCTGCCAGAGTTCGCGCAGGTTTGCCTTTGGGCTTTCACCAAGCGCAAGCTTGATGAGGGGAACGATGAAACCCAGCCCGAACACGCCGAGCATTCCAGCCGAGCTATTCAGTTTTTGATAGAACTTTTCGCGGCGCTTCTGGCGCGCCTGCTCATTAGAGGTTTCGATGTAGTCGGTTACGGCAGCCATGGTTGTCTCCGGTTCGTCTCAGCTGGTCGGTTTGGGAGGATGAAACGGCGGCTGGCCGCCGCTTCATGTATTGTCGTGTCCAGCGAGCGTGGAATCGTTGCGGTCAATTGCTGACGATGGAGGTGCCCACGACCTTGTCCTTACTCTTGAGCCCGATGGTCAGGCTTTCGAGGTAGGCATTGGGCGCTTTGCCGTCGTAGGGGATGCCGTCGATAAAGTCCTCTGCCGGGACCGGTGGCCGGAAACCGTCAGTTCCGAAGGGGAAGTCGGCCTTGTCGACATGGCCATCGGCAATCACCAACTCGGCAGCCTTCATGTAGATGTCGGGCCGATAGACGGACTTTGCCGTTTCAAAATACCATTCGTCGGTTTTGTGTTCGGCGATCTGCCCCCAGCGGCGCATCTGTGTCAGATACCAGATGGCATCGGAGTAGAATGGGTAGGTCGCGAAGTAGCGATAAAAGACGTTGAAGTCGGGAACTTCGCGCTTGTCGCCCTTTTCGTATTCGAACGTGCCCGTCATCGAGTTGGCGATGACTTCTTCATCGGCACCGACGTACTCAGGGCGCGAGAGGATCTTCACAGCTTCGACACGGTTGGCGTTGTCGTTTTCGTCGAGCCACTTGGCAGCGCGGATCAGAGCCTTGGTCAAGGCAAGCGTCGTGTTGGGGTACTTCTCGGAGAATTCCTTCGTAATACCGAAGACCTTCTCGGGGTTGTTCTTCCAGATCTCGTAGTCGGTGATGACGGGTACGCCGATGCCCTTGAACACGGCGGCCTGGTTCCACGGTTCGCCAACGCAGTAGCCGTAAATGGTGCCTGCTTCGAGCGTGGCGGGCATCTGCGGTGGCGGGGTCACGGACAGCAGCGCCTTGGCTTGAATGGTGCCGGAAGTGTCGGTGGGCGAGTAGAAGCCAGGATGGATTCCGCCCGATGCCAGCCAGTAGCGCAGTTCGTAGTTGTGGGTGGAGACGGGGAAGACCATGCCCATCTTGAAGGCTTTGCCTTCGTCGGCGAACTTTTCAATGACCGGCTTCAGAGCCTCGGCCTTGATCGGGTGCACCGGCCTACCGTCGTCCATCTTCGGGATGTGCGGCTTCATCAGTTCCCAGACTTCGTTGGAAACCGTGATGCCGTTGCCGTTCAGGTCCATGGAGAATGGCGTAA